>CAYXFI010000329.1:0-4864 GCA_964464205.1 uncultured Cytophagia bacterium | reverse complement strand
GGATGTACTCAGAAAGATCGGAGGTTCACACGATGAGCAGAATCGAACGCTTGACGGATGCGGCGAGGAAACGACCAGTTCTCCATCTCGCTGAGCATCGCGCTTCGCAGCCCGGGCGCAGCAGCCGCTCCGTCGCGCCAAGCCCACTCATCGCCTTCCCGATCCGGAAGGCACCGAACTTCATCTCCGCAACTGTCTGCCTGGTCTTTCTGCTCCTCTCCGTCACAGTCACCCAGGCCCTTTCCCAGCCACGCAAGCGGCTCGGGGACCCGCGGGAAGCATACGACGTACTCACCTACCGGCTACACTTTCGCGTGTACCCCGACTCGGAGATCATCCTCGGCGAGGTGGCGATGAAGGCCCGTCTCGTACGCTCCGGGCTGGATTCGCTCGTGCTCGACGCAGGTCCGCGCCTCGAGATACTCAGCGCTGCCTTCCAGGTGCAGGACAGTCTCCGGACAGCCCCCTTTCACAAATCGGAAGACAGGTTGTCGGTGGCACTGCCCTCCGAAAGCGGCGACACGGTACGTCTTCGCCTGCGATTTCGCTACAAAGGGAGCGACGGATTTCAGCAAGCCGTGCGGTTCAGCGAAACGGTCAGAGGAGAACCGTGGGTGAATACCTCCTGCCAGCTTCAGGGTGCCCATCAGTGGTGGCCCTGCAAAGCCTCCTTTTTCCACCCCGAAGACAAACCCGACTCGATCTGGATCTCCCTGACCTTCCCGGATTCGCTGTTCGGCGTCGCCAACGGCCGATACCTGGGCGAAGAAACGCCAGAACCGGGCTGGAAAACCACGCACTGGCTGCTCGTCCACCCCCGACTCACCTACCTGGTGGCAATCTACGTCGGGCCCTACGTGGAGCTCACGCAAACCTACCGCGATTCGGCCGCGGGACTCGAACGTACGCTCCACTATTTCGTCCTCCGGCAAGACACCGCCAGAGCGAAAAGGGAATTCTTCCCCCGAACCCCCGAGATGCTGAGATGTTACGAGCGATGGTTCGGCCCCTTCGCCTTTTGGGATGAGAAGTTCGCGCTGGTGCAGTCCGGCATCGTCGGCATGGAGCATTCCACCGCCGTTGCCGTCGGTCCGATTTTTCCGCATACGCTCAAGCCGGGAGAGCCAAACCCCCTTTCGTGGTACGAGGAGTACTTCAACTACATGGCCGTCCACGAGACGGCCCACGAGTGGTGGGGCAACGCCGTGTCCGCGCTGGACTGGGGCGAGTTTTGGTTGCACGAAGCCTTCGCCACGTACGCGGAGGCCCTGTGGGTGGAGCACCTGTATGGCCCTGAAGTGATGCACCAATACATGGCCAAGATGTCCTTCCGAATCGATTCCACAGTGACCGTCTACCGGCCCCGGCATCGCGACGCGCGCGAGGCGTACCACCTCAACATCTACTGGAAGGGGGCATGGGTGCTGCACATGCTGCGCTACGTGATGGGCGACAGCGCATTCTTCGAAGCGCTGCGAGAGTTCAACACCCACCCGCTCTACCGGTACCGGAATGCAACCTCGGCGGACTTCCAGTCCGTGTGCGAAGAAATCTACGGGGGCGACCTGTCCTGGTTCTTCCTGCCGTGGATCTACCGGCCCGGCTGGCCAAAAATACGTGTGAACGCGGTGCCGAAGGGGCGGCAACTGACGGTGGACATCGTGGACACGTGCTACGACCGCAACGCTTTCCGGATGCCTGTGGATCTGCGCGTGGAGACGACGGCCGGAACCCAAACGCGCCGAGTCTGGGCCGTGCCGGGCAGCACGCGGGTGGTGCTGCGCTTCGAACACAGAGTGATCCGAGCCGAGCCAGTGGGCCTCCGCTGGATCCTGGACGGTCCCAAGCGCGGCACGTTGTGGTACTTCACGGACCTGGATTTCATAAAGGGGAAGTTTCTGAACGGACTCGAATTCACCGAGGACCGACAGGTAGTCGTCCGCTCGGACTCCGCCGCTTGGGAATCCCCCGCTCGGTCGCTGTACCACGGGGCAAGATGGCTTCGCCTGTTCGTCGACACGAGCGAGGACAAGCGCTTCGGGCAGGTGCGAGTGAGGGTCCGCGAGTACCGCTTTCTTCGCTCCAAGCGGAAACCGTGGCAGGAGCTCGGCCCCAATGGCGAAATCCCCGTTGAGCTACAACGCGCTGGCCGGCTCCAGTACCGTCTCGAGTTCGGAGCATTGGTGGGAGAAAAGTTGCCCATCCCCCGGGTGGTCGTGGAGTACGAGTGAGTCTCCGCAGCCCAATACCTGCCAGACTGCGATCGCCAAGAAAAGCGGGCCTTGCCCTCACCTATCGGCAGAGCAAGGCCCACAGCAATCGATCAGGGCCGCTGTTCCACGTCCGGCTCATCCCCGGGAAGCGACGGTGGCGACCTGAGCCTGGACCGGGTCTGCTCCGTGGTCAGGCGCCTCCGCATTCAAAAACTGAGACTCAGGTTCACCCCCGAACGACCCACCCGGCCCGCAGACGCAGGTCTCACACGCACCCCCCGGCTGCTGCGCTCACCTGTGCACAACCCTCAGGGCCTTCCCGTAACGTTGCAGCACCACCTGGGCGTTCGTAATGTTGTCGCCGGGCCGGACGGCGAACATGTCGTTCCACTTCCCGTCGCCATTGCGGTCCCACAAGCCGATCCCGTCCCCCGCGTCGAGTAGCTGATTGCCGTTGACGTCATCCCAGGCTTCCACGTACAACTCGACCGGCGCCTGCAGGGCGAGCTGGAACGTGAACTTGCCGGTACCGGGATCCACCGGCGCTATGGCCATGACGATGATGTCCTGAGTGTGCGAAGTGTCGAGCATCGCGATGCAGTTGGCCGAAAGGGCATGACCCGGCCAGGACACCGTCCCGGAAATCACCGTGTTCGCCTGGTGCTGCCGGATGCTGCGAAGGAAGACCGAGAGGAAGTTGTGCCAGTTCGTCTCACGGAAAGCCAGCTCGACGTAGTTGGACGAGTCAAACTGGGCTTCGTCACTGGGGAAGTGAATCGTCAGGCCCCCTCTGGGAATACCCGCCGCGTTTGTCTTCGTGAACTTCACGGTGCTGTTCACGGCGTTGATCACTTCCTCAGCGGCATTCTTGATCAGGTTGATGTCCTTCAGGTGTTCCTCCTGCGTCAGACGCTTGACGAACTCGCGGAGGTCAACGAAAGCGGGGTCGTCCAGGTTCGTCACGTGCGTCTGTCCCCACGCGTGCAGCACTTCGTTCCAGTACCCACGGGTCTCCGTCACCAGCATGTTGCCCAGATTGGACACCTTTGACCCCAGCGTGGAAGCCTTGGAAAGATCGATCACGGCCATGTGCACGGCACGCTGAGCGGCCTCTCCCTTGTTGTACACGGCCTGCGCGATCTTCTCAGCCAGGGAGTAGGCATCCATCTGGGGATTCGCCACGAGCTCCGCCAACCATTCGTCTGAACCCAGCACACCCCGCACGGGCATCTTGAACTCGGACGCAACCATGTAGTCGGCCAGGTCCTTCAGCTCGTAGGCCACCTCCACCATGCTCATGAGACATGCGTGAAATACGATGACGTCGAGATGCGGGCTGTCTTTCAGGGCATTGCGCAACTCGGGGACCGACATGAAATCACCGGCCCCGTTCTGCGTGTCCACGCAGGTGCCCCGCCAGCCGCCGCCGTGGTCGTCGATGATCAGCATGTAGTGCTTGGCCGGGTAGTTCTGAACCGCCCAACTGATGAAGTCCTTCAACGTCTGCGGGTCCGACATGTCTTTCGTGCCGAGGTCTTTCTTCTTCGTGGAGCTGATTTTGTCGGGCAGCTCGTCCGGGTGCTTCTCGACCTCGTAGTAGCCCGCGTTACCGCCGGTCTTCAGGGAGCTCACCATCAGCACCACGCTCACCTCGTCGGTGGAACCGATTTTCTCCATGTCGTGCACGTCGCCGATGATGAAGCTGGTGCCGGCCTGACTGATGTCAAGGTCATTGTTGCCGTCGAAGTAGCCCATGATCGTCCACACGCGCTCCGACTTGGGCTCGGTCGGGTTGTCCTTTCCACAGCCGCTCACCAGCACCGCCAGAATCAACGCTACCGGCAGAGCGGACCCACCTCTGATCCTCATGATTTCCTCCTCTCCTGGTTTGTGAGATAACCAAACAGGATCTGGCGAACGAGCGAGCTCAGCAGCTTCTCGGGCCACCTACCACCGTGGGCAACATTCCCATCTCCCGAAGCGCACCCAACCCCTCTCGCCCTACCTCCCCCCTCGCTCCCCCAATCTATCGGATCAACCTTTCGGACCTATCCGTGTTTCCGCATTTCCGCGCTTTCGTGTTAAGTCGCAATCCCCTATTCGTCGGGTCAACCTTTCGGAGGAAATGGCTGAAAAACAACGCAAAGAAGCACAGCCCTTGGGTCGCAATCCCCTATTCGTCGGGTCAACCTTTCGGAGGTGGGGAGTTCTACTGGCTCGCACCCCGGATTCCCAAGTCGCAATCCCCTATTCGTCGGGTCAACCTTTCGGAGCCTGAAAGATGCCCAAAAGATGGCCGCGTGGCTGACAGAGTCGCAATCCCCTATTGATCGGGTCAACCTTTCGGAGCCGACGATGGCCTGAAGCTTGCCCTGTGGGACGTCATCGAATTGTCGCAATCCCCTATTGGTCGGGTCAACCTTTCGGAGGAGGTGGCGAAAGATGGACCGTCCGCTGCGTCCAAAAGGTCGCAATCCCCTATTGATCGGGTCAACCTTTCGGAGCTCTGAACCCTAGCGGGGGCGTGACTCCGGACGAATTCGTCGCAATCCCCTATTGGTCGGGTCAACCTTTCGGAGCCACCAGAAAGGGCATTTGGATACCGATAGAGCTAGTGCCGTCGCAATCCCCTATTCGTCGGGTCAACCTTT
>CAYXFI010000328.1:0-4871 GCA_964464205.1 uncultured Cytophagia bacterium | reverse complement strand
GCCATTTCTTCGGATCCGAGCGGTGAACGCTTTCCTGCACAAACAGGCGTTGCTGGATACGGCGTCGTGGTACTTCTCGGATGAGTTCTGGAGCGACTATCTGAACCTGCTGGCCTCGACTCGCCACAACGTGCTCGATCTGCACGCGGCGTACGATCTCCGGCGCACCAATTTTCCGAACGTTTTCCCGTTCTTCTTCACGTTTGAGGAGTTCCCGGAAACGGGCGTCTCACCGGAGCAGGCGCGCAGGATTTTCGCCCGGTTCAAACGGATCGTGGCGATGGCGGAAGAGCGCGGGGTTCACGTAGCCCTGATGAACTACAATACCGGGGTGGAGTCTCAAGGCGAGCCGCTTCGCGGCGAAAGGCTCGTGCGCTACACGCGCCAGTGCGTCAGGAAGTTGCTCACCGAAGTGCCGAATTTGTGGGCTTTCGGCTTTCGAATCGGGGAGTCCGGGCAAAGCGAAGATTTCTTCGAGCGCGCCTACCTGAGCGTGATCCGGGAGGTGGCTCCCAGTATTCGTGTGTACACGCGGACCTGGGGTGCGAACCCTGAGCGTCTGGCGGACGTCACGGCCCAATTCTCGGGGCGCTTCGTCGTCGAGCCGAAGTACAACGGGGAGCAGATGGGTCTGCCGTACCACGGGATTGTTGAGCCAATTGAACCCAATCTCCCGCCCGCCTACAGCTACGAAGCTTACCCCGTGGAGCCACAGCCGTGGCGGATTCTCTGGCAAGTCCGCACGAATGGCACGCACCGGATTTTCGCCTGGGGCGATCCGGATTTCGTCCGCCGCACCGTGTTGAGCTGCCGGTTCGGACGTGGCCTTGGCTACACCGTGGAGCCGCTCACTGCGTACTACCCGCTCGATGACGCCTACCACCGCGCCGAGGCGCCCGACGGGCGCTGGCACCGCTGGAACCACCAGCGGACCTGGTTCTGGTACGAACTGTGGGGACGGCTCGGCTACGACCCGAACACGCCGGAGTCGGTGTGGAAGGCCCTGTTCGTGGAGCGCTACGGGCCCGCGGGAGAGAATGCCTACCAGGCTCTGCGGCACGCCAGTAAGATTGTCCCCCTGATCTTCGCCTACCACCGCCTTGGGCCGGACCACCGGCAAATGGCGCCGGAGCTGGAAATTGGGAACGACATGTTTGCGCACGTCGGTCGGAGAGTGCCGGGCACGCTGGAAGACTTCGTCCATTGCCCGCCGCTAGACACGCGCACGTTCCAGAGTATTTCCGAGTACGTTCGGGCGTGGATGAGCAATCCTGCGGGCGATCCCCTCCTGCGTGGGGACGTTCACGCGGGAGGCGACTCTCCGGCCGTGCCGAAGAGGGACTGGCTGCCGACCGGAAAGGTGGGTCCTCCGCAGGTGGTACGAGCTCTGCGCGCAGCAGCCGCGGAGGCCGAGAAGAGCGCGACGGCAATCCAGTCCGGGGGGAATCCGATTTCGCCCGCGCTGCGGTGTTTGCTCGATGACGTACGCGCCGTGATCTGGCTTGGGCGCTACTACGCGTGGAAGATCGAAGCAGCCACGGACTACGCTTTCTACCTCGAGACGAACGATCTGGAGCACATCCTACGGGCGTACGACGAGATCGACTCGGCTAGGGCGGCGTGGGATGAATTGGCGCGGGTGGCCGACGCCCACTACGGTCCCTTTCCGGAGTGGCTACGCATGAAAACGGACCGGTTCACCTGGCGGGCTGAGGGGGAGAAGCTCGTCCGGGATGTGTACGATCTGGACCGCGCTCTCGCGGGCGCACGCAAGCAGAAACCTCTGTGGGGCGGGAAACCCGTGGTGGGGCATACGCCCGTGCGCTTTGGGCGCGCCGGTGAGGATCTCAGAATCTCCGTGTACGCGTACGCGCGAGAAAGCGTCCACGCGTGGCTCTACTACCGTTTGCCCGGCGAGGGTAGGGTGCGGCGAATTCGCATGCGCCCGAGCCCCAGGTTCCCCCGCGTGTTCGAGGCGGTGATCCCCGGAGACCAGCTGAAACCAGGGGAGCTTCACTACCAGCTCCGCGTCGAGACTCACGGGCCGACGGCGGAGGCACCGGAGCTCATCGAGCGACGCTGGTACGGGAGCTGGATCCGATTCGATTCGGTGGGGGCGCGCATCTACCGGCCGGACGGCGACGGCAAGCTCTGGTATTCGGTGGATGTGGCTGCGGATGATCATCGGCCGACGATTCACCTGCTGCCTTCGGGACTCGCCTGGCTCGACTCGGACCGTTTCCGTTTGACTTTGCGGCTTCGGATCGACGATCCAAGCGGTATCCGCTGGGCGAAGCTCTATTTCAAGCCGCTACCGTCGTACTTGCCCTGGCACGAAGTCCCGCTCGCCGTTGACAGGGGAGGAGCGTGGACCGCGGAATTTGTAGTTGACCACCGGGGCGCACTCCTGTACGTGGAGGCCGCGAACGCGGAGGGAAAAGCAGTCCAGTACCCGGACGTGCAATTCTCGACTCCCTACCTTGTGATTCCCTCGTGGAATCCGGCCGAAGCGGAGCAGGTCAAGGCGCTGTACCAGAGGCGGGTTGAGGCGGGTGAGTTCTGGCCGTGGGATCCGGATCGGCCGAAGGAGTACTGCAGGCCCCTCTGGAACTTCTGGTGATCATTCGGTGCTCAGCAGTTTGAAGCCGGGGCTCAGATCGTCGCGGAGGTGCGACGCCACGTAGTTGCGTACTCGAACGGAACGTGAGGTGATGGCTTGCTGAGCAAAATCTTCCGTCCTTGGCTCAATTGGGTCCTGGTGGCTCTGGCCGCCGTTCTGGTGCTCTCGTGCGCGAGATGGAAGGTGGCAGGGAAACGCCTCGTGGACAAGCCGGAGGTAGTATTGCGCAGCCTCCGAATCGACGATCTCTCTCTGCAGGAATTGACGTTAGTGGCGGACATCACCGTGCGGAATCCCAACAACTTCGGTGTTTCGCTGGCCGGATTGGACTACGAGCTAGCCGTAGGTCAGCACCCTTTGGTGAGGGGCAGGAAAGACGAACCGCTGCGGGTTGGCGCAGGAGGCAAGACCGACGTCTCGCTCCCATTCAGCTTCACATTCGCCGATGTTCGGCGGGCACTCGGATCGTTGGCGGGACGAGACAGCGCGGAATACGTCATCAATCTGGGCTTTGCGTTTGAGCTCCCGGTTGTGGGTAAGATTCGCGTGCCCTTCACGCACCGTGGGCGAATTCCGGTGCTTCGGGTTCCGGAAGTGCGTCTTGCCGGGATCCGACTGAAGAGCCTGTCGCTCACTTCGGCACAGTTTGGCCTCCGGGTGGCGGTGGAGAATCCCAATGCCCTTGAATTCGTGGTGAACCGATTGCAGTATTCTCTGGATGTCGCCGGTGTGAAGTGGGTGACGGGCACGGCCGAACAGGTCGGTCGCGTTCCCTCTCACGGACCCGGGGAAGTGGAATTGCCCGTCACGGTGAATCTCCTGCGGCTCGGTGAGGGAGTGCGGGACGTGCTGACCGGGCGGCGTTCGTTTCCTTACCAACTGCGCGGCGAGATCTCGCTCGGCACGGATCTGCCCTACTTCCGCGCAGTCCCGCTGGCGTTCGACGTGGCGGGAGAGGTGAGGATCGAGCGGTAGGTGCACGGTGAACAGGAATGACGGGCCGTGGGGGAGCAGCGGGCGCGGGATATCGTTCGGAGGCGTGCATTCGGGCACGACTGAAAGGCTGCTCGCGTCCAGTGAGAGAACGGGCGCGTCCGCTCGCTCTGACGGGAGAACTGCGATTTTGCCCCGACTTTGCACATGAGCGACGTTGGCAGCGGAGAAGCGATTCTGTGATTCGGGTTTCGGCTTGACATAGCTGTTGGTGAATCGTAACTTAGTTTGGCTTGCGGGAAAGTGAAACGATGCGGTGGGCTGGAAGAAAGTGATGTACGAACTGCGGAGGATGACGAGATGGCCAGGTATCTGCTCGTCGCTGCATTGGGGTTGGGGCTGATCATGGGCTGCGCAAAAGGCAAGAAAGGGCCTTTCGACGCCAAGGTGGATACCGATCCGTCCACGGGTTGGCATATCGTAACCCTCAGCTACACTTCGGAAGATCCCGCCAAGTCTCTCACGGCCAAGATCTGCCCGGAAGGTGGAAGCAACCTGTTCTCGTTCAAGATCGGGGCCGTGGAGTTGTTGCGGCAACCGGACTCGCTGCGTCAGCTCCAGGGTCGCGGCTACGGTACCCTGATCCTCTATCCCACACCCAATCGGGTTCGGTACGCCCAATTCATGTTCCAGGGGAGATCGTACCGGATGCCCAAGAACTGGCGCGAGCACCATCTACACGGGCTGGTGCTGGACAAACCGTGGCAGTTTGAGGAACCGGTTGTGACGGACAGCTCGGCGTCGGTGAAGACTTGGATCGATTTCGTCCCCGGCACGGAGCAGTACGACTACTTCCCCTGGAAATCTCGCCTCACGCTCACGTTCAGGCTGACCTCGAAAGGTATCCGCATCGACTACGAGGTGGAGAATCAGGATGAGAAGATGCTACCCTACGGCTTCGCCGTTCATCCGTACTTCTACGTGTTGGGCGACCGGTCTCAGACCTTCATCCAGGTTCCCGCGCAGGCTCACATGGAGGCGATCGAGCTGCTGCCGACCGGGAGGCTGGAGCCCCTCGACGGGAGCCCCTACGATCTCCGGGAGCCGCGGCCCCTGAGCGAGCTGGACCTGGACGACGTGTACTGGGGCATGGTACCCGACAAGCCCATGAGCTGGGAAGCACGTGACAAGGGGATCCGCATCACGCTGAAGGCCTCCAAAGATTTCACGCACGCGGTGATCTACACGCCGCCGGACCGCAATTTCTTCTGCATGGAGAACCAGACTTGCAGCACAGATGCCCACAACCTCTACAACC
>CAYXFI010000327.1:0-4921 GCA_964464205.1 uncultured Cytophagia bacterium | reverse complement strand
GCTTGCGGACTGGGCTTCGGGCCCAAATTCGTAGGGCGAGTCCGTTTGTCCTGGATGCTTGGACCAGGCGAGCGGCCTGTCCGAGATGTCGACGGGCCGTGCTCCGGTTCGGCCCGACGGGGCCAGTGAGAGGCGGCTGCGAAAGTCGTCGGATGCTTTGGGGACCGAGCTGCGGTGCGGAAGTGCGACTTGATCGGCCGTTTTTCTCTGAGCGGAGCCCGAGCGAAACCACCACTGCTCTCGCGCTCCACGCCCTGACGTAAGCAGCCGTGGGAGGCTCTTCCGCCTTCGTGTTGTCAGCCGCTGTCGAACTGTTTCCCACGGGCGTGGCCGGGGAAGGTCCTTTCACGCCTGACGGTGCCTTTCGGACCTGGTTTGGCTTTCGGGGCCCGTGGGGAGGTGTTTCACGCGCGTCAGCACGGACTCGCTGAGCGAGCCGGGGCGGGCCTGTGTTCACCGGCAGCTGAGGGGAAAGGATACTTGCCTGGGGAAGGAATCCGTCAATTCTCTTTACGTATTTTGCCCTTGACTTTGTCACGGAAATTGATAGCTTGATAATCGTTCTCAATAACGTGTCCCACCCATTGTGAGGACCGCGTAATGGCGGCAGAAGAGGTGCTGCGGTCGCCGGGTCGTCGGCTCACACGACAGCGGCGGGTGATCTACGAGATTGTCCGATCCCGGCGCGATCACCCCACAGCTCAGCAGATCCACGAAGAGGCCGTCAAACACCTGCCAACCATTTCCCTCGGAACGGTCTATCGGAATTTGAAGCTCCTGGCGGAGCAGGGGCTCATCCGCGAGATCACCTACCTCGGAGAGGGTTCGCGGTTCGACGGTGTCCCCGAATTGCACGCTCATCTGGTGTGCAGAGGCTGCGGCAAGGTGATCGATCTCGAGCTGGACGTAGAGGAATCACTGGACGAGGTGGTGGCGCGGGAGACAGGTTTCCGGAATCTGACCCATTCGCTGACATTCTACGGCCTGTGTCCCGAGTGTTTCGAGAGGAGGGCGAAAGAAGAAAAGTGAGGTGACCCATGGCGAACAAAAAGATCATTGACGTGCTGAACGAAGCGCTGGCCACGGAGCTGGCGGCCATCACGCAGTACATGTGGCACCATGTGATGGCGACGGGCCTGCAGAGCCCAGGATTCCGCGATGGAGCCAGGAAGGTTGCCATCGACGAGATGAACCACGCGGAAAAGCTGGCCGAGAGGATCGTGTACCTCGGCGGACAGCCCACTACCGAGGCCACACACGTGAAGGTCGGGGGTGATCTCGACAAGATGATCGCCGACGACGTGCAGGCCGAGGAAGAGGCCATTGCAATGTACAAACGGATCCTCAGCGCGGTGAAAGACGACCCAGTGACGTACGATCTCATTCTGGGCATCCTCAAGGACGAGGAAGAGCACCACGACTTTTTCCTGTCCCTCAAATAGGGGAGGCGGCGATGGATATTCAGCGTGTGGTGGAGGCTTTGAATCAGGCGCTGGCGCAGGAACTCGCCGCCGTCGTGCAGTTCTACTGGCACAACGTTTTGGCCACAGGAGCTGCGAGTTCTGCGCTGCGGGATCGCTGGAAACAGATGTCGATCGCGCACATGCGACACGCGGAGGAGCTGGCGGAGCGCATCGACCACTTTGAGGGGGTTCCGACTACCCAGCCTTTCGAGATTCGGGTGGGCAAGAACCTCGAGGAAATGATCGCCAACGACGCTGCTTTGCAGGAAGAACTGGTCAAGAACTACCGGGGCTACCTGGACATTTGCCGTGAGGATCCCGTCACACGCGAACTGCTCACGCGTCTACTGAGGGACGAGGAACAGTTCCTGGACGAGATCCGGAGCTGGCAGGGGGAGTGAGCCTAATACGATTCTGCGGTCCGACCTTCGTCTCATGCTCATCCCTTGCGGGGTTTGCGTTTCCCACCCATTGGGTACCACGTGGGCGTTGGCAACTGATCGAGAGAACACAAGACGGGGAGTGAATCGATGGACAGGGACACGCTGGAAGAAATCCGTGAGTTCGCCGTCAAGAAGGAGATCGAGGCGGTTCAGTTGTACTCGCACATGGCTTCGCGCGTGCAGCAGGCGCACGTGAGGAGTTTGTTCGAAGAGCTGGCCGAAGAAGAGCGCAAGCACCGGAGGATGTTGCAGGAGCTGGATTTTGAGGGGATCGCGGCGAGCGAGACCGGCGAGTTGGGTCCCGTTGTGAAGATCGAGCTCAGCGACTACCTGGTGGAGCAGGAATTCCGCCCAGATATGAGTCTGCAAGACGCCCTCATCCTCGCTTTGAAACGGGAAGAGAAGTCCTGGCGCTTGTACCGCAACCTGGCCAGCGGAACCTCCGGCGAACTTCGGAAAGTGTTCGATTCCCTCGCGGGCGAAGAAGCCAAACACAAAGAGAGGTTGCAGAAGCAGTACGACGAAGGTGTCCTCACGGAGAATTGAGCCGATCGGCACGGGAATACTCCGCTGTGCCCGAGGGTTCTTACGGTACAGGGCCTGTACAGACGGAAACGGAGAGGTGAGATGAGTCAGTTTTCGAAAAACGAAGCGATTGAGATCGCTATCCAGATCGAGAGGGAGGGGCAGCAGTTCTTCCAGGCCGTGGCCGATGCCGCGAAAGACGAAGAAGTCAAATCTGTGTTCGAGTGGCTGGCCTCGGAGGAACAGCGACACATGATGGTTTTCGAGAACATGCGGAACGAAGTCGACCGCCTGCAACTGGCGGGTCCGTACGATTGGGAAGAGGCGGGACGCTACCTGCGGACGATCGCAGAGGAGCGCGTTTTCCCCGGACTGGAGGAGGCGCAGCGGGTCGCCAAGGGGATGACCAACCTTACCCGGGTGTTTCGCTTCGCGATCCAGATCGAACGCGACAACATCCTGTACTTTCACGAACTTCGCGACATGATTGCGGAGAAAGACCGGGAGATCATCACCAAGCTCATCGACGAAGAAAAATCGCACATCCGACGGCTTATGGAGCTACGCGGCAAGATGGTGCCGTCCTGAGCTCGCTCAGTAACGGGAGGCGGAGGCATGAGGCCAAGAAGGTTCGCTCTTGCGGGGGTGCTCTTCATGTTTGCTCTGACCGGCGTTGCAACCGCGCAGAAGGTGGGTGGGGATGCGGCCTACGGCACGCGGAAGTACCCGGATTTCGAACGTCCGGAAGCCTGCCGCCAATGCCACGTAGACATCTACCAGCAGTGGCGGCAGGCCATGATGGCCCAGGCCTACGTCCATCACTGGGATGAGATCGAATATTTCAAGCTTGCGGTTCCTCACGCAGAGAAAGATCCCCGGATGAAAGAGGTGCAGGCGGGCTGCAACGGGTGTCACGCGCCGATTTCGTTCCTCGCCGGCGACACTCCTCCGCCACCACCTTCTGCGGGAAGTCGGGCCAACGAGGCGGTGAGCTGCGAGGTTTGCCACCTCATCACCGGCCGGACCGGCGAGGTTTCTTTCAACTACAACTACATCATCGAGCCGGGGCGAGTGAAATACGGCAACCGCGAAGGCGTGGAGAGTCCTCACCACGTGACTCGCTACTCCGAATTCATCCGCACGGCCGAATTCTGCGGGACGTGCCACAACGAGAAAAGTCCCTACGGAGTATGGGTCAAGTCCACGCAGCTCGAGTGGGCCGAGGGACCCTACGCCAAGGAGGGTGTGCCCTGTCAGGTGTGCCACATGCCGCGAGCGCCGGGCCGCAACGCCAATACGGCCAAAGAGGAACATCCGGACGTGGCGCAGCACCTCTTCCACGGCGCGCACGATCCGGGCAAGGTGCGCGGAGCAATCGAGGTCCGGATGCACCCGAGCGAGCGCGAAGTGGAGCCCGGAGATCGGATCAAGATCACGGTTCAGCTGTTCAACGGCAAGTGCGGACACAAAGTGCCGACGGGTTCGGCGGAAGAGAGGCAGCTCTGGCTCCACGTGGAAGCCATCGATGCAGACAGGAGAGTGTACCATCTCCCAGTAGACCGCAAGGGGTTTAAAGGGGAGGAACACACCATCACCAGCAACGAGCTGGCCTACCAAGACATCGGGGAGATCATTGGGGATCCCGATTTCAAAGGTCTACCGCGGGACGCGCTGCCCGAAGGGGACCGGATTTTCTGCTTGCCCTATTTCGACCCCAATGGACGTCGGACAATCGCCCAGTGGAATACGGCGTCGTTGGGCGTTGACTACCGGATCGGTCCTCGGGAGACCAAGATCGAGACCTACACTTGGACGGTGCCGGAGGATATCGCCATCGGCAGGGTTCGCGTTCACGCCCAGCTCAACTACCGCCGACTGGTGAAGTCCGTCGCCGATTTTCTGCGGGTTCCTGAGGACGAGACCGAAATCATCGTCGTGAATGAGGCGGAAACCTGGTTTGAGGTGGTCGACTGACGCCTCGTCAATTCGGATTCTCGCGATCTCGCATTCACCCACGCAACGTCTGCGGGAGGTTGATCATGCCCGAAGTGTCGCCAGGCCGGAGGTTCCGGACCGTCGTGGTTCTGACAGCGCTGTTGTTGCTGCTTTCCGGCGTGTGGTCCCAGGTAGGGGCCATCCCGGCCTTCGCGCGAAAGTACCGCCTGTCCTGTTCTACCTGCCACGCGCCGGTTCCCCGGCTCAAAGCCTACGGCGAGGAGTTCGCTGGGAACTCGTACAAGCTGCACGATCGGGAGCCGGTGAGGGCGTTCTACGACACCGGAGACGATCTCCTCACACTCCAGCGGCAGCTACCCGTGGCCATCCGGTTGGACAGCTACGTCCGATTCCAGACCAAATCGCTTGGGCGCAGGACCGATGTGCAGGCACCCTACTACCTCAAAATCCTGTCGGGCGGACAAGTGGCCCACAACGTGGGGTACTACTTTTACTTTTTGGTTCTTCCGCAGAATCTGTGCTTTTTGAACAGGA
>CAYXFI010000326.1:0-4923 GCA_964464205.1 uncultured Cytophagia bacterium | reverse complement strand
AAACGGTTGCTTCTCTGGCCAGGGTTGACGACCTTGAATTACGCAGGTGCTCGTCGGTGGACGAGACCGAGCCTGTCGGGCGAAGAGATCAGCCGCCTTTCCTGAACGCGGTTGTGGAACTGCAAACAACGCTCGATCCTCTGTCGCTGCTGAAAGCCTGTCAGGCCATCGAGCTGGAGCTGGGACGGATTCGGGATTCCCGCTGGGGCCCGCGGACCATTGACATCGACTTATTGTGTTACGGGGAACAGGTGGTCGATTCGCCCGAGCTTCGTTTGCCCCATCCGATGCTTCACCTCAGGCGATTCGTTCTCGTGCCGTTCGCGGAAATCGCGCCGGAATTCGTCGTCCCGCGGCATCGGCGGACCGTTGCGGAGCTGCTCGGCGATTGCCCCGACCACTCGTGGGTAGAACTTCGCCGCGATCCGTCGGTCCTTGCACACCCTGAACCCAACGGGAATTGAGCACCTTGGAAAGACTGCGCTATCTGGCGATCGAGGGAGTCATCGGCGTCGGCAAAACGAGTCTGGCCAAGAAACTCGCCGAGCGCTTCAATGCCAAACTGGTGCTCGAAAAGCCCGAGGAAAACCCGTTCCTTGAAGATTTCTACCGAGACCCTCAGCGGTACGCGTTCCAGACGCAGTTGTTTTTCCTGTTGAGTCGCTTCCGTCAACAGGAGGAGATCCCCCAGCGGGACCTCTTCCACGATCTGGTGATTTCCGACTACCTGTTCGCGAAGGATCGTATTTTCGCCACACTGAATCTCGACGATCGGGAGCTGTTTCTCTACAATCGCGTGGCTTCTCTACTCGAGCGGGAAGTGCCGGTTCCGGATCTCGTTGTGTACCTGCAATCATCCCCCGAGCGTCTAATGGCCAACATTCGCAAGCGCAATCGGCCATACGAGAGGAACATTTCCGAGGAGTACATTCGTTCTTTGTGCGAGGCTTACAACCAGTACTTCTTCCACTACAATCAGTCACCGCTCCTGGTCGTCAACGCGACCGAGATCGACTTTGTGAATCGTGAAGAAGATTTCGAGGATCTTGTGCGCGAAATCATGCGTCCGCATCATGGGATCGAGTTCTACTCGCCCATGGGCTGATAGGAGAAACCCCGATGTTGTTTCGCCTGTTGTTCGAACTATTGCTGATCTATGCGGCGTACAAGTTGATCAAGTGGGCGCTTGCCCCGAGCCGACCCACAATCCCGGGTGGGAACGCCGGGCCCGAGATCAACGATGAGGATATCGAGGACGCCGAGTACCGCGAGATCAAGGAGTAGGTGCGGCGTGTCGCCCTTGTGGCTTGCCCGTGGGCTCGGCAGAGGAGTGGCGGGCGAACCACCTGCGTCGCCTTCTAAGTGGGTGTCGGCGCTCCGGGTACTCAACGGCGACTTTCTTGAGTCGCTGTTTTTGTGTTTTGTCGTAACCCAGTGAGAGCGGAGCCTTGTGGCGCATCTATCGTAGAGTTCTTCGGTACGTGCTGCGATACTGGGCGTGGTTGAGCGCCTCGATCGTGTGCATGCTGCTCTTCGTGGTATTCAGCGCGTTCTCACTCACCGTCGTCATGCCTTTCTTCAACGTTCTGTTTCAACCGGAGAGCCAGGCGACGACTGCGGTCCAAGAGACCCCCACCCAGCTGCCCGAGAAGCTACCGCTGATTCAACAGAAGCTGCCCAACCTTCGTCAGCAGGCAGAACGCAAACTCAACGCCTTGTTCGCGCAGAGACCGAAACACGAGGCGCTTGCCCTCCTGTGCGGCGTGATCGCATTGGGTTTCTTTCTCAAGAACCTGTTCCGGGTCGGCCAGGCGTTCTTCATGGCGCCGGTCGAACAGGGAGTGATCCGCGACTTGCGCAACGAGCTGTTCCGCCATTACCAGCGGCTTTCGCTGAGTTACTTTCACGGCGAGCGTGCGGGACAATTGATTTCTCGGGTGATCTACGACGTCACGGTCATCAACGCTTCGATCACGGCGGCCATCAACAGCGTCTTCCGTGACCCTCTGCAGATCGTCATCTACCTGGGCATCATGTTCTTCCTCAGCTGGAAGATGACGCTGCTGGTGCTCATCGTCTTCCCGCTGGCCGGTTACGCGATGGCGGAGATCGGCAACCGCCTCAAACGGGACAGCCTGAGGATGCAGGAACGCGTGGCAGATCTGGCTTCCGTCCTGCAGGAGACGATCTACGGCATCCGGGTGGTGCGGGCGTTCGGGGCGGAGAAGCGGGAGATCCGCCGGTTTGAGCGCGAGAACAACGACTTCTTCCGCACCGTCGTGCGGATGGTGCGCATTCGCAACCTCGGTCCCAGCCTCACCGAGTACATCGGCGTGCTGGTGGGGGTGCTGGTGCTCTACGTCGGTGGGCGCGAGGTGCTCGGACACAGCTCGGCTTCGCTCAGCCCAGGCGGTTTCGTGCTCTTCCTCGGCGCCCTGTTCTCCATGATGCAGCCGCTCAAGCTGCTGGGCCAGGTGCACAACAGCCTGCGCGAAGGGATGGTGGCGGCGCAGCGCGTGTTCAACATCCTGGACACTCCTGTGCAGGTCTCCGACAGTCCCGATGCAGTGGAAGTCGACGACCTGCGCCGGTCGATCCGTTTCGTGAACGTGTGCTTTGAGTACGAGCCGTCACTGCCCGTGCTGCGCGACATCAATCTGGAGGTGCGGAGGGGCGAGCGACTGGCCATCGTAGGGCCCTCCGGCGGCGGCAAGTCCACCCTGGTGGACCTGCTGATTCGGTTCTACGATCCAACGTCGGGCCATATCGAAATTGATGGGGTGGATCTGCGGCGGATCAAGCTCGGGAGCCTGAGGCGACTGATGGGTGTGGTGACGCAGGAGACGATTCTGTTCAACGACACCGTGCGGAACAACATCGCCTACGGCCTCGACGGGCAGGTTTCGGAAGAAGCGATCATCGAGGCGGCGAAGGCGGCCAACGCCCACGATTTCATCGTGCAGATGCCACACGGCTACGACACAGTGATCGGCGACCGGGGCGTCAAGCTTTCCGGGGGAGAGCGTCAACGGCTGGCCATCGCGCGCGCCATCCTCCGCAATCCCCCAATCCTGATCTTCGACGAAGCGACTTCTGCTCTGGACACCGAGTCGGAGATGGTCGTGCAGCAGGCCATCGATCGCCTGCTGGAGGGGCGCACCTCGTTCGTGATTGCACACCGGCTGTCGACGGTGAAGAATGCCGACCGGATCATCGTGCTCAGCGAAGGTCGGATTGTGGAGCAGGGCCGGCACGAAGAACTGCTCGCTCAGAACGGTCTCTACCGCAAACTCTACGAGATGCAGTTCCGGTGGTGATATGAGAGTCAGTGGCCTGACCATCGTGCGGAACATCGAGATCATGGACTACCCGGCGGTCGAGGCAATTCGGTCGGTTTTGCCGCTGTGTGACGAATTTGTGGTCGTGGTGGGGCGCTCCGAAGACGGCACCCTGGAGCGGATCCGAAGCATCGGAGATCACCGCATCCGGATCGTCGAGACCGAGTGGGACCTTTCGCTACGAGAAGGGGGGAAGGTGCTCTCGCAGCAGACGAATCTCGGGCTCCAGCACTGTACCGGCGACTGGGTGTTCTACGTACAGGCCGACGAAGTGCTGCACGAAAGGTATTTGGAACGCGTGCGCCAAAGCATGTTGAAGTACCTGGATGACGGACGCATTGAGGGCTTGTGGTTTCGCTACAAGCATTTCTACGGTACGTACTGGGCCTATCAGGACAACTACCGTCGGTGGTATCCGCGGCAGGTCCGCGTGGTGCGTCGAAGGCCCGACATCGTGTCGTGGGGCGACGCGATGGATTTCCGCCACCTCGATGGCTCCCGCTTGCGGGCGAAACCGGCGGGCGCTGAGATCTACCACTACGGATGGGTGAAGCATCCGGCCAAAATGCTCGAGAAGAAACGCCACCTTGATCGCCTGTGGCATCCGGACGAGGTGGTGGACCGTCGCTACCGGGGCCTCGCTGCCTACACCTACCCCGATCGCTACTTCCTGGTGCCCTTCCGCGATGTCCACCCTGCGGTGATGCGCGAGAGAGTGGCCGCTCAGGATTGGGAGCTGCCCATTCCGCGTACCCCTCTGCGGTTCTGGCCAATTCGCAAGCTGGTGGTGTGGGTACAGCCGGTCACCCGGAGGATCGCCTGCCTGTGGCGTGCGCTGGTTTCGGGTTGGGAGAGAGTGAGTGCATTGCCCGTACTGGGGACTGGGACCGAGCTTGAGGAAGTGGAGCGCTGACGGTGACGATCGCGACCAGTGTGCCGGCGACGAAGGAGAGCAAGCTCGAGCGGGCGTTCCGCTGGACCCTTGTGGCGATGGCTTTCGGGTTGCCGTTCCACATCGCCATCAGCCAGAACCTCTTCATCCTGGCGACGCTCCTGTGGATCGCCGTCCAGGTGCGGGAACGGCGTCTGCTGCTCCGCAGAACCCCCCTTGACATGGGGTTTGCGGCCTACCTGGCGGTGGAACTGATCTCGCTGCCTTTCTCGACGAATCTGCCCCAATCGGTGCTGTATCTGCGGCGCTTCCTGTTGCTCGTCATGGTCTATCTGGTCGGATTCGGCGTTGGGGATGCCCGCTGGTTACGGCGATTGATCTGGGCGTTCCTGGCTGGGGCGGTCGTGTACTCTGCCTGGGGCCTGGTCTTCTTCGCACAGCACCCCGACATCCGCGTGCGACACATTCAGAACAGCGTGACCACCGGCGGCATCACGATGCTGATGTCGGGTTTCGCCCTGGCGCTGGTTCTTCGTACGAGAGACAAGAATCTGCGGCTTGGCGCCGGGATGGCGGCGTTGCTCTCGGCCGCTTGTCTTTTCTTCACGAACACCCGAGGTGCTTGGCTCGGTTTTCTGGTCGCGCTGGTGGTGCTCTCTGCGGCGGCGAACTGGCGCTTGCTGCTTCTTTTGC
>CAYXFI010000325.1:0-4959 GCA_964464205.1 uncultured Cytophagia bacterium | reverse complement strand
CCGCCCTACGGCCAGGTAGCCCAAACAGGGCATGTGCGTTCTGGGAGCTTTGCCAGTATTGTCGCCCCTTCGACTTACTCTGTGACATCTCCATGAGCTCTGCGCCTGCGTGGCTCCTCGGTATCTGTGAACACATTTCCGTAGAGCGGACCGTAGCGTCGGTGGGAAAGGGAACCGCTCGCGCCCGATAGCCGCGAGGGTCGCCCGCCGCGAAGCATCAGCGGGAGCCTGGTCTCTCAGCCGCGCCCGCCTCCGCACCCAGGTCGCCAACCGCGCGGCGAATCGCCTCCAGCAAATCCGGGAACTCCTCCTCGGAGACCGTGCGAAAATCGAGGTACACCCAGTCCTCGCGGACGAACGGAATCACCGGCGGTTCGCCCGTCCGCAGGCGGCGGGCCAACTCCTCCGCGTCCAGCGCTTCGTGCCGCAGGCGGATGGCCCGACTGGGCAACTTCTCGAGCGGGAGGGTACCGCTGCCCGCCTGCGCCCAGCTTTCCGCCAGTTCCGCGCGCACCGGTAGCTGTTCCAGCTCGAGCTGTTCGAGAAAGACACGCGCACGAGCCTCCGTGGCTTCCACTTTCTCGGTGAGCATCTGGAACACGCGGTGCTCCCGGCGGAGCCAGCGCTCGTCGCGGAAGAGCTGAAGCGTACCCTCCAGCGCGGCCAGGATGAGCTTGTCGCACCGCACGGCCCGCATCAACGGATTCTTTCGCATCCGCGCCACGTACTCTTTCTTCCCCACCACGATCCCCGACTGCGGACCGCCGATCACCTTGTCGCCGCTGAACGTGACCACGTCGGCGCCCGCCCCCAGGGACTCCTGAACCACCGGTTCGTGCGGCAGGCCGTACTTCTCGAAGGGAAACAGAATACCCCCACCCAGATCGTGAATGACCGGCAGGCCGTGTCGATGGGCAATCTCGGCAACCTCCCCCAGCTCGGGTTCTTCCGTGAACCCCAGAACCCGGTAGTTGGACGTGTGGGCCACGAGGATAGCCCCCGTCCGCTCGGTGATAGCTTCGGCGTAGTCGGATGCGCGGGTCTTGTTGGTGGTTCCCACTTCCACCATGATGGCCCCGCTCCGCTGCATCACCTCCGGAAGCCGGAAGGCGCCCCCGATTTCGATTAGCTGGCCACGGGAGACGATCACTTCCTTGCCGTTGGCAAGCGTGTTGAGCGCAAGCAGCACGGCGGCCGCGTTGTTGTTCACCACGGCCGCGGCCTCGGCTCCCGTCAGCCGGCACAGAAGCCGTTCTACGTGCGTCAGACGCTCGCCGCGCTTCCCTTCCTCAAGCTCAATCTCCAAATTGCAGTAGCCGAGCACATCCAGAATACGCCGGCGGGCCGGTTCCGACAGCGGGGCGCGCCCCAGATTGGTGTGAAGAATCACCCCGGTGGCGTTGATCACGCGCCTCAGACTGGGCTTTAACGAGTTCTCCAGCTGACGCGCCACTTCCTCGACGACGCGGTCGGCAATTGCCGGCCGATCCAGCTCCGCTGCACCCTGCTCACGGCCCTCGCGGATCGCACGACGCATTCGATCGAGCTCGGACCGCACCAGGGCCACGATCTCCTCGTGGGGAAAGCGTCGCTCGAGCTCCTCCGCGGAAGGCCGCGATAGCACAAAATCCACGCTCGGGAGCTGCCGAAGACGCTCCGCCCGTTCGTCCTTGACCATGGTCACCTCACGGTCGCGTCAAACCGACCGACCTCCCTCCCGGCACGCAGGTTTTTTCCCGCTTCCAATCGACCTCAGCTACAACTGTCCCGGACTCACATTTCTGGCTGAGCGAGTGAGGGAACCGCAGCAACTTTTCGTACTTCCCTCAACTCTTTCTCCAGCTCCTCCCGCGGCGGGAGCGCCCAGGTGAGCACCATTCCCGCGAGAGAGGCAAAAGCCAAACCCACGAGCGTGGCCGGAATGCCAACGCGGTCGGCCACAGCGCCGAGTGGCGTGAGCCCCAGTCCCGCCACACCCCAGGCGAGGCCGATCATCAGGGACGAGACGGTGCTGACATTGCCAGGGAAGAGCTCCTGCGCCTCCAGCAGGTTAGCGGGAATGGACAGATAGATCAGAAAGCCGGCCGCGGCGATCAGGGGGAAGCTCCACGCCGACTCCACCCGGACGAAAGAGAGCAACAGAGGAAAGGGGAGACCGAAGGACAGATAGAGAACCGTTCGTCGACCGATCCGGTCCGAGAGTCTTCCTCCCACCAGTCCTCCCAGCGCGCCCACCAGCTGGAAAGCCGTGATCGCGCTGCCCGCGGCGATGAGCGAACTCCCGCGATCCCGCAACATGATGGGCATCAGATTGCTGAAACCCGCGATCACGATGCCGCGGAGCGTGACCATCAGCCAGAGGAGGATCAACGCGCTCAGCCGCGGTCCCCGCCGGGGCAGGCCGCGCATCGACGGACTGGCCACCTGAACCCGGGCCGGGTTCGGAGTCCGCCAGTAGAGCAGCAAGGTGACCAACACCGCGGGGAGCACCGTCACGTAGCTGCGCTCCAGCCCCAGCCAGGCCACGATGGGCATGATGATGATCGGCCCGATCGAATGTCCAATGTTTCCGCCCGTGACGAAAATGGAGATGTCGGTACCCTTGTTCTCACCGCTGAAGGCGTGGGCCAAGGCGGCGCCGAGCGGGTGAAAGGCGGCGGTGCCCAGCCCACTCAAAAGCAGCAGCGCCACGATGGCCCAATAGCTCGGAGCTAGTCCAATCAGACTCAAAAAGCCCCCTGCCACGAGCGGTGCCGCCCAGACGAAAGCTCGGAGCCGGTACCGATCCGCCAAGAAGCCGAACAGGGGTTGAAGAAACGACGTGGAGAAGGACAAAATCGAAGCCAAGCTGGCCGCCATCGCCACGGAGAATCCGTGGCGCACGATGAGCAGCGGCAAGAGAGGCGCCAGAAAGCCGTTGTACGTGTCAATCGTCAGGTGGCCGATCGATAACAGCCAGATTGTCCTGCTCCGTCTCCGCTTCACTCCTCGTCCCGATCGCGACCGCTTTCTGCTCACCGTCACCCTGGTTAGGCGGGACTCGGTCCCGGCGCTCTACCCGCAGTTCTGCGAAGTCCCGCGAGAAACTTCAGCCTGGTGAAACCCGGATACCGTCCGTCTCCTGCGATCAGCCCCTCTTCGAACGGAAAATGAGCCCCAGCCCGGCAAACACGAGAACCAGCGGCCACCAGGTGCCGACCAGTTCACCGAAATCCGCCACTCCGAGCTGATCGAGCAAGAGTACAATTCCGAGGCCCACCAGAAAAAGCCCTCCGGTGACGTCCCGGCGGTCCCTGCCCATTCTCCTTGCCTCCTGAGTCAAAACTCGCCCAAATCTTGCACATTTGCCCGGGGAACCACGCCCTTGCGATGCCTACCTTCCTTCGCGGCGTGCGGCGCTACGTCGCCTGTTCTTCCTCCGCCAGGTAGCGTTCGGCCTCCATCGCTGCCATTGCCCCTGTGGCCGCTGCCGTCACCGCCTGCCGGTACCGCGAGTCCTGGACGTCCCCACACGCGAAGACGCCGGAGATATTTGTGCGCGTGCGGTCATCCGTCACGATGTATCCCTTTTGGTCGAGATCAAGTTGCCCTTCAAAGAGCGCCGTGTTTGGGATGTGCCCGATGAAGACGAAGACGCCGTTGACGGGAAACTCGCTCAGTTCGCCCGTCTTCACGTTGCGCAGCTTCAGGGCTTTCACCACCTCGTCACCCTGAATCTCCTCCACCACCGTGTCCCAAATGAAATCAATCTTCGGATCAGCGAAAGCTCGCTCCTGTAGGATCTTGCTGGCCCGCAACTGATCCCGACGATGGATGATGGTAACGCGGGAAGCGAAACGCGTGAGAAACAGTCCCTCATCGAGAGCGCTGTCGCCCCCGCCGATCACTGCGACGTGCTGGTTCTGAAAGAAGAAACCGTCGCAGGTGGCGCAATAGCTAACGCCCCGTCCGGTGAACTCCCTCTCGCCGGGCACGTTCAGCTTCCGCGGGGCGCTTCCAGTGGCGATGATCAACACCTTGGTCTCGTAGGTCGCTGCCCTGCCTTTCAAAACAATCGGCTTGGATGTCAACGACACCGATTCCACGGTATCCATTTCGATCCGGGCACCGAACTTCTCGGCCTGTTTGCGGAAAAGATCGTACATCTCCATTCCGCCGATTCCGTCCGGGAAACCGGGGTAGTTCTCGATCTCGCTCGTGAGGGTGACCTGCCCGCCCGGCTCGTCGCCGGTGAGTACAAGCGGTTTCAACTGCGCGCGAGCCGCGTAGATCGCCGCCGTCAAACCAGCCGGTCCCGAACCGAGAATGATCACATTTTCCATTCCGAAACCTCCTGCTTCCGTAAAATTCGAATTATCCCCTACTTGTCTCCTGCCCCAACGATCGCGGCCAATATACCAACTGGCCCTGGGAAAAGCAACCGAAGGCGACGCAGAAATCCGTAGCTATTCGATGCGCGAAGTTGTGGATCGTGACAGCAGAAGGAGTCTCGCGGGAGGATTGTGAGGTGAAAGGCAAATGCTCTGGAGCGAATCTTCGTCTCTTCGCGCCGCCGCTGGAGGATCTTCCGGAGAACTCGCAGCTGACCCGACACCAGCTAGCAGCAGCAGGGAAGCCGCTTGCAGAAACGAGGCGCGGAACCCCCACCGACTTTTCCGAACAGCGCAGGTCAGCGGGCAGATCGAACGGCAGTCGCACCGGGAAAAGCGGTTGAGAGCCCCCAACCGAACCCTAGTCCAGGCTGCCGTTCGCTGGGGAGGGCAGTTAGCTGGATGAATCCCCGGCTCCGGGGCACCGGAGGACCCTGCCGTCGGCCACTCACCCGTAGGCGCTGCGCACCGCCTCCGAAACTCCCCGGCGGCGCAACCGCCCAGGAAACGAAAAGCGCTGGGGAACCCCGCGTCGAATCGACCAGCGCACTCACAGCCAACGCACACCAGCGCGGGGCCTCGGCACCTT
>CAYXFI010000324.1:0-4967 GCA_964464205.1 uncultured Cytophagia bacterium | reverse complement strand
TTGGGGGTGAATGCCACTCAAAGGGAAGAGGCAGTCCAAACAGCTCCCCGAAGGGTGCTTCGAGACGTCACGGATCGGGCACCCCGCCGATCAACGTTGACGACTTTCGTGACTGCGTCACATCGGGAGGCGGCGAAAGCTCGTCGCACAACCCGGGCGACCCGTTCCCCGGCCTCGTCGCTGTCGACGATGGCGAACACAGCGGGCCCCGCACCGCTGATCGAACAGGCGAGCGCACCCGCTTGGAGGGCGGCTTGCTTTACGTCGTAGAAACCGGGAATCAACCTTGCTCTAACGGGCTCCACGATCTCGTCGCGGATGGCCGCGGCGAAGTCGTAGACTGAGCCCCGGTACGCGGCCGCCACCATCGCTGCGAGGCGCGCTGAATTTGCGGACGAAGCCGAAAGCGACACCTGTTCGGGCAACATCCGTCTGGCCTCACGGGTGATCACCTGCACGGACGGGACGGCAACGACCAACCGCAAGCCGCGCGGCACCGGCAATCGTTGGTAGCGAGCCGGGTCATCGTCGACAAGCACCAGACCGCCGAAGATGCAGGGTGCCACATTGTCCGCGTGGTTTCCGCTCACCTGAGCTTCCGCTGCCAAGGCGGCCCGGAAGGCGAGGTCTTTGTCGTGAACGCCGAGAAGGAGGAACACAGCCCAGGCTCCAGCGACCGCGCTGGCCGCGCTTCCCCCCAGTCCACTCCCGATCGGCAGGCCCTTGTGAAGCTGAAGTCGTACTCCCCCCTCGTAACCGAGCAGGCGAAGCGCCTCCGCGGCGGCGATGGCAGCGGTGTTCTTCTCCGGCTCAGTCGGGATGCCGCTTCCCAGTCCGGTGATCTCTGTGAGCTCCAGTCCGGGGGTAGACTTTTTCTCCGCCGTTACCAGATCCCCGAAGCCGGTGATCGCGACGCCCAGATGGTCGAACCCCGGGCCGAGATTTGCTACAGTCGCCGGTGCGAAGACGCTCACCCTGTCCATCACTTCACCTCATGCGCAGTTCCATTTGTCGTTCCAGGAATTGCAAGATCTTCGCCTCGTCTGCGGGCAACGTCACCCTTTGCCCGGAAGCGGCTGTGATGTTCTGCACGGTATCCGGATCTTTCAGCAGGTTGCCCGTCAGCACGACCACGACCCGATCCCCGGTGCGGATCAGTCCGGCCCGGGCGAGTTTTTGGGCGCCCGCGAGCGCTGCGGCCGAAGCTGGCTCGCAACCCAGACCGGCCAGATCCACCACCCTCTTGGCCGACAGGATTTCCTCGTCCGAGACCTGTTCGACGACGCCATCTGTTCTTCGAATAGCCCGGACGGCGCGTCTGAAACTGGCCGGAGCCCCAATGCGGATGGCCGTGGCTACCGTGTCGGTCTGTACGGAGAACTGCTCTTGAAAACCGGTTAGATAGCTGCGGTAGAAGGGATTGGCTCCTTTGGCCTGAACGCCCGCGAGTCGGGGTGGCCGCGAAATCAGGCCTAACTCGAGGAGCTCCTGGAATGCCTTGCCGTAGGCGCTGAGGTTGCCGAGATTCCCCGCGGGTAGTACGACCCAGTCGGGCGGGTCCCACTCGAAGGCTTCCGCGATCTCAAAAGCGGCGCTCTTCTGCCCTTCGATGCGCAGCGGGTTCACCGAGTTCAGAAGGGTGAAACCCCCGTCTTTGGCCAACGCCGCCACCACAGCGAGCGCCCGGTCAAAATCGCCTTCCACTTCGAGGATGGTGGCTCCAAAGGCGAGGGTCTGGGTGATCTTGCCCGCCGCCACTTTGCCCCGCGGAGCCAGTACGAACACGGGTTTCCCGGCCGCGGCTCCGTAGGCCGCCAGCGACGCAGCCGTGTTGCCGGTGGATGCGCAGAGAAATGCCTTTGCCCCGAACGATCGCGCGATGGACACGGCTACCGTCATGCCCCGATCTTTGAACGAGCCCGTGGGGTTCATTCCCTCGTGTTTCAGCCAGAGCTGGGGAATGCCCGCCCACTCGCAGAGCGCAGCGTGGCGGTAGAGGGGTGTGTCGCCTTCGTGGAGGGATATTGGCTCTTCCTCCAGCCGGGGTGCCAGAAGCTCGTGGTACCGCCAGACGCCCGATACGGGCGAAGCGGCGCTGTGGGACCGTGCTACCCAGCGCGCGCGGAACTGCGATCGCACTTCGGCGACTGAAAGGTCGGGCGGATCGTGGTGCACGTCCAGCAGATCGCCGCAGTCGCAGTGGCTGCGTAGCGACGAGAGTGGATACGTACGGGAGCATGTGGGACAACGAAGTCTCGAGCCCATGGTCGACCTCGGGATTGTTTGCTGGGATTTCCTGAATCAGGGAGTGACTATTCCGCGAGGGCGACCCGGCTCACCGAGGTAGTTCCTCCGGTCCGGGTCGTCTTCGTAGTGGGTGTGGTTCCCTTAGTCGGGGAGAGAGCAGAGGTGTGCACGGTCGGCGTCGGCTGGGACCGCCGCGGCAAAGGCAGGGAGACTGTGTAGCCGTGCGCCGTCATCTCGAACCCGATCACCTCTGCTTCGGAGGAAGTTGCGGCAATTCTACAAAACAACATCGGGAATTGCAAGCGTTTTCTTTAGAAAGTTACACAGTCTCGTTGTTTTCCAGCGTTCTGGAATGGCGGTCGGAATCGTAGAAACCTCCACCAGTGGGTCAGTTTGCGCTCGGGCGGCGAAGAGTCTACGCTGGAGAACACGAAAGGTCTGACTTCCTCCGCACCGGTTGGAATCCCGCACACTCGCGGGCACGGCGAGCAACAGGCTTTCCGGCGGTGGCCAAACCGCTCCGGAGGAAAAGGCGAGCGGCTGGCTCGAGGAATGCTGCTCGCGGCGGTTCACGGGAGCAATCCCATTGTCTGCCGAGCTCGAGAGTTTTCCGGTGGTAAGACGAAAACCGTCCGGGTGTCGCTCGCAGACGGCCTGGGATTTGCACCGGTGGTTTCCTGTTGGCTATCCCAGTCCGGGCGAGGGGCCGATGCATCTCCTGTGAGCCGGCGTGCGGCTCGGGATGCTGTTGTCGTCGACAGGAGCTGGTCCGGCGGCGCCGCGACAAGCATTTGCAATTCCCTGCGATTTTTTCGATATTGCGTGCAGGAGGGCGTTCGAAACGCAGCGGCGGAAGCAAGGTGGCAGGTCGGCTGTCCTGGCGTGATGGGGGTACTCCCCGCTACGGGGAGTGACCCGCCGGTAGTCGTGACGAAACGAGAACCCGGACCAAGACGTACGGTGGCATCATGTTCCCATTGCGCGATAATATTCCCGCGCGTACCTGGCCCGTTGTGAACGTGGCCCTGATCCTGGTGAATTCGCTGGTCTTTCTGTACGAGATCTCGCTCGGTCCCGAGTTGCAGGAATTCCTGATGCGATTCGGGATGGTGCCGGCGAAGATCCTCTACCTCAGCCACGCGGAGCCCTGGAATCTCGTCGATCGGTTCCTTCCGTTTTTCACTTCGATGTTTCTGCACGGCGGCTGGTTTCACCTCATTGGGAACATGTGGTTCCTGTGGATCTTCGGCGACAATGTGGAAGACCGGCTTGGGCATTCGCGGTATCTTGTCTTCTACGTGCTGTGCGGGTTGATCGCTGGCTACGTGCACTACGCGTTGAACCCGACCTCGGGTGTTCCCACTGCGGGCGCAAGCGGCGCGATTGCCGGAGTGATGGGCGCGTACTATATGCTCTACCCGCGTGCTCGAGTACTGACTCTGATCCCCCTGTTCTTCTGGTTCGAAATCATCGAGGTACCGGCGTATTTTTTCCTCGGGTTCTGGTTCATCTTCCAGCTCCTTCAGGGCACGTTTTCGCTGGCTTTTGTGGACACGCTTTCTGGCGGTGTGGCGTGGTGGGCTCACGTGGGGGGCTTTGTGGGCGGCGTGGTCCTGGTGAGTTTGCTCAAGAAGCGCAGAAGCTACAGGCCGTTCTATCGCGACGAGTTCTGGCCCTGGTGAGTGGGGTGTGCCGAGTGACGGAGAATAGCGCGGAGGGTTTGCGATGAGTCCGTTGGACATTTTCTGGATTTTCTTCATGCTGGCGGCTCTGCAGCCGGTGATTCGGCGCAGGATGCTGGAGGCCAGTCGACTGCGGATCATCCAGCGAATCGAGCGCAAGAGAAACAGCCGGGTCATCGCACTGGTGCATCGCCAGGAAACGATGAGCCTGCTTGGCTTCCCCCTGGTGCGCTACATCGACATCGACGACAGCGAGGAAATCCTGCGCGCGATTCGACTCACGGATCCCCACATGCCCATCGACTTGATCCTGCACACACCCGGTGGGCTGGTTCTTGCGACGAAACAGATCGCGCGCGCTTTGAAGCGGCACCCCGCCAGGGTGACCGTTTTCGTGCCCCACTACGCCATGTCGGGTGGCACACTCATCGCCCTTGCGGCGGACGAAATCGCGATGGACGAGAACGCCGTCCTCGGTCCGCTTGACCCGCAGCTCGGCCAGTACCCGGCCGCCTCGATCCTCCGGGCGGTGGAGGCCAAGGGCAAAACGAAGGCGGACGACCAGACGCTCATCATGGCTGATCTCGCCGAAAAGGCGATCCAGCAGGTGAAAGAGACAATCCTGGAGATTGCGTCCGATGCCATTCCGCGCGATAGGCTGGAGCACATCGCGACGGAGCTGAGCCGGGGGCGGTGGACCCACGACTATCCGATCACAGTGGATCACGCTCGGGAGCTGGGCTTACCCGTGTCCACCGACTTGCCGGAGGAAGTGTATCACTTCATGAACTTGTTCAAGATGCCGGCGGAGAAGAGCCGCCCCTCCGTTCAGTACATCCCCGCGCCCTACTACGGTCCAGAGTCGGGGCGCATGCCGCAGCGTAGTCAGAGCTGAACTGCGGTATTGCGGGGGAGGAGGTGGCGGACGAGCCGCGCGAATCGGGTTTCTCCGGTCGTGGGGGCGATACGAATGAACCCCCTCCCCCGCTCTGACCGGTTTCTCACCAGCACGGGAACCGGACTGAAGGAGCCGATCCG
>CAYXFI010000323.1:0-4974 GCA_964464205.1 uncultured Cytophagia bacterium | reverse complement strand
CGTCCAATTTGGCTGGGGCCGAGGGGAGGAAGGGAAAGATGGGAGTTCCCCTCCGTCTTTCGTCCGGCGAGGGCACAACGGATCGCCCGCTTTGCCTTTGTCTCGCTGATGCTCGGATCGCGGACGGCGAGGAGCCCTCCGCCACCGGTGATTCGCCTGGCTTCTCTCAAGACTCCGGTTCATCCAGCAGGCGAAAAGCCTCCGCCGCGTTTTTCTGACGGGTGGGCGAAGCCGCGGTTTTCATCCGCGGGAGTGCAGCGCAATTGGCCCTGTGGGACAGAGCGCGGCGGCTGTTGTGCGTTCTTCCGGGCGGTTCGGACGGGGAGTCGGAGAGGGTCCGGGAATCTACCGAACCTGGGTGAAATCAGCCCTGGACCGATGAGAGAGCCGGTGTACCGTGTTCGCGTGGACTCCTTGGTGCAAGAGGCCGGCAAACGCTTGTCGTAGCTGGCCGGCGGTGGAGCTTTTGCGCCGGTCGTGTGGGTCGGTTCTGCTGGCTGCCCGCAGCGGGCGGAGGGAGCCCGTTCCCCATTCGAGCCGATGGATGTTGGACTTGGGCAGTGTGTACGCGCGTTTCACGTACGTGCGAGCAAATACGCGAGCAGGGACCAACTTCGGACCCCGGTAGGGCTTGATTCTGGACCGGAAAGTTCGTACACTGCGGGGGAATTGGAGTGCGGCTGAGTGCAAACGTTTGCAGCGCTTCTCGCTCTCGCGTCGGGGGGCGATTCCGCTGGAGGTCGGTCGCCATGGACCGATCACCGGCGGCAAAACGGGCCGAAGAGGAGGGCTCTGCAGGAAGCGGGGCGATGCGCTGCGATCCGTCGCTGCGGGTCACAGCCGTCGCGCTTGAGCGGCGCGGACGTGATGTGACGTTCTAGGCTGGAGTAGGTTGCTGTACAAGACCGGGATCGAGAGGCATGCTATCTGAAGCAGGTGGGCCAATCGTATTGATCGCCGAACGCGACGTGTTCATGCGGCGGGCTCTGGAAAAAACATTGTCCTCCGGATTTCAGCTGGAATTCGCTAGCACCGGCACGGAAGCCGTGGAGAAGGCCCGACGGCTGAAACCGGCCCTGGTGATCCTGGAAATCCTCCTGCCCGAAATGGACGGTTTCCAGGTTTGCCGCGCTCTCCGGGAAGACCCGGAGACGTCCAACATCCCGTTGCTCGTCTTCTCGATGCTGGACGTGGAGCAGCAAGCGCTGCGAGCAGGTGCGGATGCTTTCCTGTACAAGCCTCTACGGAAGAAAGACATGCTGGAAACCATCGAACGCTTGCTCGTAGGACGGCAAAACGGGGAGACAAACCGATGATGCGCAGAATTGCCACACACGTTCCGGGTCTGGACGCAGTTCTGGAGGGGGGACTCCCTGCTGGCACAACCATTATCATCGGCGGTCTGCCCGGCGCGGGCAAAACGGTGCTGGCGAGTCAGATCGCGTTCACAAATGCCAGCGAGGACTTCCCCGTCCTCATCGTCACCACGGCTTCCGAACCGATGTCTCGGATGATCCGCTTCATGCAGGGGTTCGACTTCTTCGACGTGGAGAAAGTAGGCAACGTGGTCTACTACGAGGACATCGGGCCCGTCCTCGCAGCCGAAGAAGAAATCGATGCGCTGAGCTGGCTGGGGGAGCAAGTGCTGGAGCGGCAACCTGGCCTTCTGGTGGTGGACAGCTTCAAGGCCTTCGTCGAGCTGGTGGACGATCAGGCGGGTTTTCGGCGGGCCTTCTACCGGCTCGCAGCGGAACTTGCCACGATCGATTGCGTGACCCTGCTGGTCGGCGAATACGGGCCCGACGAGAAGAGTTTCGTCTCGCCCGAGGTTTCGATTGCGGACGGCATCCTCTACATGTTCAATCGACCGCTCGGATTGAAGGACCGCCGCTGCCTGCGCGTGCAGAAGCTTCGTGGCAGCAGCTACATGCCCGGAGAGCACAGTCTTCGCATCAGTCGGGCGGGTGTGGAGGTTTTCCCGCGTTTCGTCACACCACCAAGCCCGACCAAGTACGAGGTCGCGACAGAGCGCGTGCCTACGGGAATCGAGGGACTCGACGCGATGTTCCTCGGGGGACCGCTCCGCGGAACCACGACCCTGGTGGCGGGAGATCCAGGCGTGGGGAAAACGGTCACCTGTCTCCACTTCCTCCTGAACGGTGCCCTGCGAGGTGAGCCTGGACTGTACGTGTCTTTCCAAGAGGACCCGAACCAGCTCGCGCAGGTGGCGCGCAACTTCGGTTTCGACGTGGCGGACCTGCAAAGCAGGGGGCTGGCGGAGATCTTCTACACCTCCCCCGTGGAGCTGGACATTGACGAACACGTGCCGAAGATCGCGCACCTGGTGGAGCGGCTGAAAGCCAAGAGAGTGGTGATCGACAGCGTGACCGACTTTGAAGCCGGTGCCTTTTTCGACAAGGAGCGTTTCTTCAACTACGTCTACTCGCTGGTGCAGTGGTTCAAGGACCGGCGAATCTCGGCGATGATGACGGCCCAAACAGCCGAAATGTTTGGGAGCAGCCTGATATTGACCGGCCGGGGAATCTCCTACATTGCGGACAACCTTGTTGTGCTCCGCTATGTGCCCAGGGGCAGCGAGATCCGGAGGGTGGTGGCCGTCTTCAGCTCGCGCGGGAGCGATCACAGCAAAGAAGTGAGGGAGTACCTTATCACTGAGGAGCACGGCCCGATTGTAGGGGACAGAGTGGACGCGGCTTTGCCCCTTCTGGGCGTGGTTAAGGGGGAAGGGATTTAGTCCGCCGGCGCCGGGCGCGGCGCGGCGCAGCAAGGCATCGATGTCTTTTGGCTCGGAGGATTCGTAGGCGATGGCCGAGAGCGAAAGCATCGAGAAGCTCTACAGGCTCACGGTCGAGTTGGGGACCACGCTGGACCTGGAACGTGAGGTGGAGATCTTTCTCAACTGGCTCGCGCGGGAGCTTCGACCCCGCTTCGCCGCGCTGTACGTGACGGACGATCCCAAGTCGAAACTCGAACCCCTTGGCGGGGTAAACCTGGAACGGGTGAGCCTTCCGGACGTGCCGCTCGGCGAAGATTTCTGGCGTGTGCTGATGGAGGCGAACCCGGAGCTTGCGGAGCGAGAAGGGCCCAGGTACAGTGTGCCCTTAGTCCTCGAGGGTCAGCTTCTTGGGGTGCTCGTGGTGATCAGCGGCCTGCGGTCGGAAGAGTGGCCGCGCGAGCGGAAGCTGGCGACCGCTGCGGCCGGCTATCTCGCCCCGATCCTGCGCAACATCTGGCGGTATCAGTCGCTGGAGGAACAGGTGCGCGTGCGGACCGACGACCTGGTGCGCTCGGAGCGAAAATACCGGCACCTGTCTCAGAGGCTGCGCCTGCTGCGCGAAGTGGATCGCGCCATCTTGGAGGGGAAAAACCTGGATGAGATCGCGGAACTCGTCCTGGACCGAATGCGCCGACTGCTGCCGCAGGTGGGCGGGGCTGTGGCCCGATTGAACGCCGATACGGGCGATGGGGACGTGCTGGCGGCGCGCGGTCTGGAGGATGCCTTCGTGTACCGGGGCTTGGGGGTGTCGCTGCGGGATTTGCCCGGGCTACTCGAAAACCTGAGGCGCGGGCGATCCTTCCTGGCCGAAACGTGGACCGTCGACCGGACCGGAGAGGAATGGGAACTGGCGCGGGCACTCGCGGAGATGACGCCGCGCTGGGTGCTGGTTACGCCGATCCGTTCCGGCGACCAGCTCTACGGGGCCCTCTTCCTGGTGGCACGCGCCGAGGAGGAATTTGAGGAGGTCATCCGCGACATCGCCCGCGAATTCAGCGAGTCGCTGGCCGTGGCAGTCCGGGAGATGACGCTCCGAGAGGAGATTCGCTCGTACCAGGAGGCGCTCGAAGAGAAAGTGCGCCGGCGCACCGCCGAGCTTCAGAAGCTCGTGGACTTGATGGCCGGCCGAGAGATCCGCATGGCGGAGCTGAAGGAAGTGATCCGTGTACTGCGCAAGCAACTCATGGATGCTGGGCTGGAGCCGGCCGCGGGTGATCCACTCTCCGAGCCGGAAGAGCCCGGCTCGTACCCCTCGACCTCACCGGGCACCACCTGAGCGCAGGGTCCTGAGCCGGACTAGCCGCTTGCGCCAAACGGAGCCGTTCGAAAGGGGGATCACTGAGCCGTCCTCGATGGATTCCCCATTCGTTCAGATGCCTTCGCATTTCCCGGGGGTCTCTTCGCCCTTTTCGTGACCGGCCCGCAGGGCACTCGGGAACGCGCCGCTCGCAAGGGGGGCGTAGGGGACCGACGAATCAGCCTCCTGGGGCTGCTACCGCTTCCCCGGCCCCGGTGGGATCAACGTTTGCATTTGGAAAACGCGGGCTCGCGCTCTTCCGTACTCTCTCGCTGCCGCTGAACTTCGCGGTCTCGCGTCTCCGTGAGAGGCGACCTTTCGCAAGGCGTTAGTTCCCGCACGAACAGGACGGCGGACATGGGCCGCTGCAGGAACCCCTGGAGGACCCCCCTGAAGGTGTACCACCACCGGTGATGAAATTGAAGCAATGGAGCAGCTGGGTCGTGTTCGTGCCCCCGCAGGAGGGACAGGCGAAACGGTCCTGACTCTCCTTCTGGCGGATGGACAGAAACAGCTCAAATCGCTCTCCGCAGTCGGAGCACTGGAACTCGTACGTCGGCATTTCAGCGTCCTCCGTCCAATGATGGCCGCCATCGGAGTCGAGTAATGACTCCAGTGCTGGAACGATCATGCCGGCCCTGTGCTCCTACGGGAAGTGACCTTGGATCACGGTACAGTGCGCTATTCTTGGACGCGAGTTTCTGCTGCCTGATGGGGTTTTTCGAGGTCTTCCGACTCCCCACAGCCGAGCAAGGACGCGAAAAGCCCCGCGTGCGAACTACGGGGTGCGACGAGATCGCAAATTCGGGACCCGACCCGCGAGGGGAGCGCAAGGAAGCCGTGTTCTGCCCGCGAGCTTCGCGGACCGCTGGCCGCGGTT
>CAYXFI010000322.1:0-4975 GCA_964464205.1 uncultured Cytophagia bacterium | reverse complement strand
AGCAGGGAAGCCCCACCCAAGTTCGGAGGGACGCGCTCCCGCGCGTCCTGGGGGTCGCGCGGAAGGGAGGTAAGGTCACACAGCGCCGACCGCGGATTCACCCCGCGCCCTGCGCGGCATAGGTCCCACGGGAGCCGGATCCTCCGAAGGGGGCAGAGGGAGCGCGTCCTCGGGCCCTACCCGGAGCGCGGTTGATGAGCGCAACCTCGTCAACGGCGTCTGTTGGCCGCGCCTCGGCCCGTAGATCGGGCAGTAGCGCCTCCTCAAGCCGGATTCAAGCCACTGGAGTTCGGAGGACGGCCGCGGACGTCCCGGAGGTGACCGGCAGGGGGTACCGACGGTGACCTAGCGTGCGCCGGTCGTCAACACCCGCCGCGCCTTGCACGGCGTAGGTCCGGCACGAGCCGGACCCTCCGAGCGGGGAAGCGCAGGCAGGTTCGGGGAGAGGCGTTCCCGCAGATCTCGGGGCCCACTCAAACAAGGAGGTCGCCACGGCCAGGTGGCGTCGACCGGGTATTCTTCGCCGCGCGCTGCGCGGCGCAGGTCCGACGAGAGCCGCATCCTCCGAAGGGGGCTGCGGAGGCGAGCTCGGAGGGACGCGCTTCGGCGCGTCCTGGACGTTCCCCGGAGAGCGGGTACCAGTGGTGTGCCGCCGTGCACCGGGGACGGACCTCCCAAGCCCATGCGGCCAAGTTCGCGTCACATTCGTGGGAAGGCCGGCAGGTACCAGACCTTAAGCGGCGTCTATCCTGCCTTGTGAAGGCCCGGCGAACTAGACTGACTCTGCCCCAGCGCGCTCGAAGGAAAGAAACCCCGAGCGACGAGCTCATCCGCGCCGCAGGCGTCAGGCCGGGCACAGGCACCGACCGTCATCCACCCACGACCGCGGCTTGCGCGCCGCGTAGGTCTGGCGGGAGCTGGGCCTTCCAAGGAGGCATCCGAGGGGCGAGGTCGGAGGGACGCGCGCTTCGGCGCGTCCGGTCCCCCAGGTCACCCGGAGGGAGAAGCCGCGACGGCGACCTGGCGTCGATGGGGGATTCCTCGCTGTGCATCGCGCGGCCTAGGGCCGGCAGGAGCTGGGCCCTCCGAGCACGGACCCCCACGCAAGTTCAGAGTGTCCTGGCCGCTATCCGGAGCCCGGGTGATGAAGCCTGCGATGTGAATAGCGTGGATTCGCCCCCCTCGGGGCATAGATCCGGCACGAGCTCCCAAAAATCGCAAGGCGACGGCCGAGACGCGTACGAACCCGGCCTGATTCGGTGGAGGCTCGACCGGGAGAGAAACGTGGACGATCAGTCCCCCGGGGCGTCCTGGGTGTTGCCTGGAGGAGAGACAACGACCGTGGCCTGGTGCCGGCCGGGGATTCCCCACGGCACCCGTGTGTCGTAGGTCCGGCAGGGGCCGCACCCTCCGAGTGGGGCAGCGCAGGCGGCCTTGGAGGCATGTTTCGTCCCGCGAGCCTCGCTCGGCCGGCGAGCACAGGTGTCTGGCGGAGGAGCGGTGCAGTTGCTGTCCGGCACGGAATGGTGAGCCCCCGGTGCTTTGAGGCTACGGCGCTGGTCCCGAGGTTTTCTCGAGACGCTTGGGAGTGGCGTTGGCATTCTCGGGCTGAGAGCCACCGTCAGGCTGACTTCCCGTAACGCGCCACGGAGCGCAAGCCCTCCACTGGACGCGTTTGGGACGCTCCTACCCGCAGCGGGGTTCTCCCCAGCCGTGTCGTTCACCTGCTCAGCGGTACAGCCCCCGCTGGCGGATGTATTCCGCCACCTCGTCGGGAACCAGATAGCGGATGCTCCGTCCCTCGCGCACGCGACGGCGGATTTCCGTGGCGCTGATTTCGATCAGGGGGGTCTCAAGCAGGCGGATGCGCTGGAGGAAAACCTCGGGCACGCCGTCCAGGGGCACGTTGGGCCGGCGGAAAGCCACCACGGTGGCGAGTTCGAGGATCCTTTCCGGCTGCCGCCACGTGGCGAAATCGGCGAGACTGTCCTGCCCCATCAGGAATACGAGCTCCTCGCGGGGCACCCCGAGGGACTGGCGAAACTCCCGCAGAGTGTCGACGGTGAAAGAACGCCCCCCTCTGCGAATCTCCACGTCGGAAGGCAGGAAATGCGGATTGGAAGCCACTGCGCGGCGAACCATCTCAAAACGATCTTCGGCGGGGGTGATGGGCAGCCCCGTCTTGTGCGGGGGTACAGCCGCTACCACAAAGTGGAGCTGGTCCAGCGCGAGCAACTCCCGCGCGTACTCAGCCGTGATCAGATGGCCGACATGAATGGGATCGAAGGTCCCGCCGTAGATCCCGATCCTCACCGTCCCCCCTGGCTATCGCTTCTCGGCCTGCGAATTGGCAGTGCGCATTTCGCTTTGCTTCAACAGATCCTCTCGCAATCGCTGTATGGCGGACCGTACCTCATCCACTTTCCAGCCCTGGGGGTAGCGCCGCAAGTAGCTCTGGTAGGCCTCGAGGGCGTCCTCTTTGCGGCCCAGCTTCTCCAGCTCCCGCGCCTTCCAGTAGAGGGCTTTTTCTGCCCACGACGTGTCGTAGTACTCGTCCAGCACGGAGTCGAAGTAGATCAACGCCGAGCGGTGGTAGCCCATCTTCCGGTACAGCTCCCCTGCTTTGAACTCTTTCTCGGCCAGCTTCTCGCGGCACTTCCGCAGGTACTCCTCGGCCTGCGGACGCAGGTCGCTGTCCGGGTAATCTTCCAGGAAAATCTGAAACGCCTCAATCGCCTTGTGGGTGAACTCCTGGTCCAGCCCCGGCTTGGGCGACAACTTGTAGTAGGAAAGACCGACCTTGAACTGCGCGTCATCCACCCACGGGCTGTTCGGGTACATCCGGATCAGCCGCTGGTACTCAGCCACAGCGGTGACGTAGTCCTTCAGGTGAAAGTAGCACTCCGCCAAGTAGAACTGAGCCTCGTCGGCGATGGCCGACCCACCGCCGCTCACCACAATCACCTGGAACTGGGTCTTCGCGTCCAGGTAGTGGCCGTCGTCGAACATCTCCTTCGCCACTTTCAGGCGCTCTTCGGGCGTCAGCCCAGGTCGAAGCTTGCGACTCGAACAGGCACTGAAAAGCACCGCCAGAAGCAAAACGTAGATCGTACCTCTACGCCGCGTCATTGGTCTCCCCAGTTGATGCCGACACTAGCAATCCCTCCGGTAGTCTGCTTCTGAGTCACGTCAAACCACGCTCAGGTTCCAGGGCGAGGACGCAACACCTGGCGACAATCACCGGGTACGATATGAGTAGAACAGGTAGGTAACAATGCCGAAGGCGACGCCCATGGCCAGCGATTCCAGCACTTTCCAGGCGCCCGGTGCGGATGGGCCCCTGCGCGCGTAGGTGAATTCGTACGGACTGTCTTCCACTCGGGGCACGTCGCGCTTGTCCACGCGGTCCGCGTAGCTGCGTCTCAGCAAACCTCCCCACACGACCTGCCCCTGCCTGTCCTTCAACCATCCGGAAAGCTGCACCCGAACCTCCCGCCGGAGGGTGTCGCCCGAAGCGGAGTTGGCCGGGTGTAAATCCACCGCGAGCTCATCCACGCGCAGGATCAGATGCGAACCCTGGCCCGCCGTTTCCGGGGAAAACACGAGCAGCCGAAATCCATCGCGACCGAGCTCCTGAAGAAGCTGCGTTTGTACGAACCAGGCTTCCTCGGAGTCCGTCGGACGCACCTCCAGAATGAGCGGCACCGAGCGCGGCAGAGCTAGCGAGTCCAACAGCCCGATCACGCTCTTGCGAAGAAGCTCCTGCATGAGCTGCAGGTTGGTTCGCACCGGAACCTGGGCCGCCCGCGACTGCCCGGCCACGGGGAGCGCCAGAAGCAACCCAACGCAGGAGCTCACAAGCGTTCTACGAACTCGACCCATCGCAAGTTCATCCCGAGGGTGCGGTGGACTCCTCGGAAACCCGTTCGAACCTCAGAGTCGCACCAGACAGGACACAAAATGCTGCAGCACTCGCTCCTCCGCACCCAGCTTGGCCCGCACGGCGTACTGAAACACGAAGGATCGTTGACGCAGGAAGCGATCAGGGGAAACAAACCGGTTTCGGTCCAAGAGCCCGATCCCAAACGAGACTACTTCCTGCCGGGTTCCCGAAGGGCGGTACACTCCGGCGCGCAGGGCGAGATGGCGCAGCACCACTGCCTCGGCGCCAAGGTGAAACTCCCGCACCGCAGGCTTACCCTCGTCCGAAAGGTTGCGTACGTCCAGGGCGAGCAGGAAACGCCTGGACCACGTCTTCGAAATGCCCAGATTGAGGCTCGCGTGGGGAAGCCGCGCTTCCCACAGCATCCTCTCCCGCGCCGCCGGGGGGAACGTGACGTACGCGAGGCCGAAACGAAGTCCCTCGCGGGACGTGACCAGCACGCCATAGCTCACCGCCACCGCCCTGTCCACCCGTCCCGCCGCACGCCGCTGGGCGTACAGCACGCTCCCACCGATGGACACTTCCCTCACGGGCCGCAAACGCGCAGCGACGTAGCGCCCGTGAACCTGCGGATACTCCTCCCACCCCTGTCGCCACCGGCCTTGCGGCCACCTGCCCGTCGGCGCGAGGTCTCGTCCGAGCGATACCACCGCGTCCAAGAAGTTCCAGCGGACCATCAGGCCCTTGAGCAGCAGCCCGGCGACCGCCACTCTCTCGGAGCGATCCAGGTCCCTCCACACGGGATGGTCCTGCCACCCGGCGCCGACGAGGACGGGGCTCACCAGGTCAAAACAGGGCGCCGCGCGGAAGGTCTGAGGATAACGGTACAGCTCCAGGGCGGCGGGGTTGTACAACACCACGTCGAAGTCGCCGCGCACGCTCGTCACCGCGCCCCCCATCCCGATGGCCCGCGCGCTCGTGAAACCCAGGCCGCGGAGCTCATTGCGCCACTCCGCAGCTCGCAGTGGAATTGCAAAGATCACAATGCCGCTGAGCGCCCAAATCCACCGAACCCTTTCGTACCGGGACACC
>CAYXFI010000321.1:0-4988 GCA_964464205.1 uncultured Cytophagia bacterium | reverse complement strand
GGCGGCGAGAAACGAAGCTCCCCGTCCGTCGCCACGTAGCGCTGCGGGAAAAGGAGTTCCACCCAGTTGAACAGTACCTCCTCCGGCTCCAGCCCGCTGAGATTCAACACGCTGATTTCATTCCAACCCGGCCGCAGACACGCGGGTGTCGCTCCATCGTCCGGGCCAAGCTCCGCAACCACGTATTCTTGGTCTCGCCATTCCAGCGGCTCGCCGATCTTACGATCATTCAGGAGAATCTGCACGCGATGCTGGCCCAGTTCCTCGTACGTGCGTCCCGAGAGACACACGCGAAGTCGAACCTCGGCGTAGCTGAACGTGTCCGGAACACCCGTTCGAAAGGCAAAGCGTCCCAACGTGCCGCCCGGGATCGTGCCCCAGAACCAATGATCCCTGTCCACCGGGTAGGGCACCCGTCCCAGACGCTCAAACAAGCGGTCTTCCTCGACGTGAATCTCGCGGTAGCCCCACGTTGCTTCCATCATCCGCTGCTGGCTGACTGTGGCAGGAATCCGGATCAACCACGCCGGCGACAGCGACGCCGCCTGAGTGAGCCAGTACACGTTCACTCTCGTGTACGGGTCCAAGTAGCGATCGGGCGAACTTTCGGCAGCATCAGGTCGATACGGTTCCCCCCAGAATTCGATGGCATCGCCCGGATCCAGAACGCCGTTGCCATCATCCTCAACCCAGATCGGCACCGGCTTGCCCCGGCTCAACATCCGCAGGTCAGCGACCCGAACGCCGAGCCACCTCCCATCCACCGCGAAGATCTCCCGCCCCTCGATCCGGTAGATGCCTTCCTCACGGACGTAGATTTTGATCGCTGGAGCTCCGTACCCAAGCAAGTCGGACAGCCTGGCCTCCTCCCTCTTCCCGCCAGTCGAGGAAAGCACGCTGGCCGATGGCTCCGACGACTCTCTCACCCAGTACGGCTCCAGCCCCTGTTCTGTGATCGCAATGTCGAAGCTGGGATCCCCCGGTCGCTGCAACCCGCCGCCAACGACCGGAGCAGACGGCAACATCGCAGCGAATCCTGCCACAAACGCCACGACTCGCACGCGACCCATGAGGAACCCGAGAGGAAAGGTACCTTCGCGATCCGGTCTGCTCCTCACCATGCCGCCCCCGGCCACGCTCAGATTCCTACGTGATGGCCACTTCCGGCAAGTCTCCCGAATCAATGATGCGGCAATGCTTCCGGCCTGCAGCCCCCCGCCACGTGATCTGGATTTCCCCTGCACCCAACCCTACGTCAGGAGCCGTCAAATCTTCATCCCCACGACCAATACGAAAAGCCGCCAACAACAATACCTTGGATGCCTTCTCGGCCACAACCTCCACAAACCGGTAAGGGTGTTGCACTCCCTTCAGCGACAGGGCATCTTCGTGTACGCTCGCCCCCACGCTGCAGGCGACGGCGGCGAGTGCTCTCGCACCTGGCCGCTTCAGGCCGAACTCACTACCCTTCACCTCCAATTCAGCACGTCCATCTTCGTTGTCCGGGAAGAAACGCGCGGACACACGTACGGCTTTCCGCGCCTCCACCTTATCCAGCACGATCACGACATCGGGCGGTACCCAGAGGAGGGTGCGCACAACGAGCTTCACCTCGGGCTTCACCAACCGGTAGGCGGGCGTAGCATCGCTACTGAGCCACACGTAGCCCCCTCTGTCCACGTATCGCCGGATCTTCGCCCTTGCCCGGGACGAGTTGGTGCCCTCCCGGCCATCCACGTATTCGTGCCCTTCACCGTCGATCAGTACGGCATTGTGCGCGGCCGTGAGGCGGAGAAGCCACCTCTCATCGAACCGATTGTACGCGGCGCGGCGCGGATCGCGAAGCAACCACTCGCCGAAAGCCTTCAACACAACAGAGTTGCGATCCGCGTGCTCGTGATTTGCGGGGCCGCCGCTACGGAATCCGATCACGACATCGTCGTCCCCCCAGCCCGTTCGCCAAACAACCCAGTCGTTCGAGAAGCGTTTGCGGAGGAGATGCGAGGGCCAATTCTCAGCTACTGGCACGGAGGGATCGTAGGCCACGGGGACGAACTCGTCCCATATGCCAGCCCTTTCCAGGGCGGCCTTTTGAGCCAGCGGATCACGCAGTTTGGCAGCAATCACGGCGGGTCCCGTCTGCCGGAAACTCCTCCAGCTGTCCGAGAAATTCACGATGTCCGGCTGCAGTCCCTGGTGGGCGATCACCAGATCGGGAACGTCCCCGGAGACACGCCATCTACCGGCCTGCATCGCCACCGCGAACTCAATCTGCCCGGCGAAGTTGGCCACGTCGAACAAGTCTTCGTCCAGTACCCGCTCCAGGCCCCGCAGAAACAGCGTCAGATACTCGATAGCGTACCCCCAGTAGGACACGTTCTCCACGTAGGCGCCGTCTTCCCCGATCGTGCGCGCACAGAAATCTCGCACATGTCCTCGCGCGAGATCCAGCCAGAGCCGGGCCCGCTCGTCCTTCCCCAGCAGGTACAGGCTCCCGATACCCAGCGCAGAAAGGGGTACGGCGTGCAGGTTCGTGGAACGCAGGATTACCGGCCAACGCGAGAAATCGAGCTCGGTGAAGTTAACTTCCGCATCCGGAGCAAATCCCCAGCCCCGCACCAAATCCGGGTGGTCCATCCCGTACAACGTTCGGTAGCAGGGAAGGCATCCCTTCCAGGCAAGCTGCCGCTCAGTCTCTGCGCGCAAATCAGCCGGCAGCTCAGAACCGACCAGCTCGAGCGCAAAAACCACGCTCAGGACCGACTCGGGAGCGCGCTGCAGTCCGATGGTCTCCTCCCCACCTTCTCGGAGATAGTCCCACTCCCGGAAGCGCAGCAGGGTCTGAAGGGCTTCTTCGGTGAGCGTCAGGGCCTCGCGCCTCTCCCACACGGCAGCCGCCAGGGCAGAGCGGCGGAGGTAGCCGCAGATCTTCGGGATATCCCAAATCCGCCGTTCAAAACGGGCCTCGGAGCGGAGGAAACGACGCCCCGCGTTCACATCAAGCTGCTCGAGCCGCTCGCGAACGTGAGCCATCGCCGGGAGCTCGAGCTTGGCTCGAAGGCTCCCGAGCTCGCCGGGTCCCAGAAAGACCCCAGTCTTCTCTTTAGCCTTCTCCCCCGGCCATGAAGCGCCTGCAGGAATTCCCAGAGCTAGAAGGGATCCGAAACCTGCCTTCAGGAACCTGCGACGGGAAAAGCGTATCTGGTTCATCGTGCCTCCTCGGGCCTGTACCCATTTGGTGCCGCCAAACTAAGAAATGGGGCAACACAAGGCAAGAGAATTCAAAGCTCGAGATCCGCCGTTCCCCAGGCCCAGACGGCGTGCAGGCCAAAACCGTTGCGCCTACCCTCGCGAATTTCCGAGTGCGCGCAGACCAAGTCGCTACTGCCGACTCTACGGCCACCCTCCTCACTGGCGGCTGTTGCCTCCCCCGTGGCACTATTCCGAGAGACCACAATGTTTCTCACTGCTGTGCTGCCAATTCTGGCAGAAGGTCTCCTCGATTTGCGGCTTGCCGAGAGACCGTTCTCACGAGCATCGCGGGTCCGGAAATCTGCCCCCAGCGGTTGGCCGAAACGTACCGACGGCAAGACCACTTCCAATGCACACCGGAGGCGAACGGAGTCGGGCCACGAGCCTGCGCGCGGCGACGCAGGGCATGTCACCTCACCCGTCGACAAAGGTAGCCCGCTGGGCGCCCAAACACGTCGTGCCTTGACGGAATAGACGGGCGATCATCTGGGTTTGGAATTCGGGTGTCAGTCACTAAATTTGCGCGGCCGGTTGTTCCGGCACGCCAATGCCAGGTGGCGGGGCCTGCGGCAGGGCTCAAGGGAACTCAGCGGAAGAGCCAGCCTTATCCGGCTCGGTTCCGATGGCAGCCGGACCGGGCGGAGGGTGTGCTTCGAAGGCGGAAAAACTGCCGCTCCGGTCGGAGGACAGCGTCACCAGTACGTGCACCGGACAGGTCCCGAGAGCGCTGGCTTCCTGCAGCCAGTCGATCTGCACAGGACACACAGAACCAGAACGGAGTCGGTCGGGAAATCCCATGGAGTGGTTCCGCGAAGCGTTCGACGAAGCTTATCCGTTGCTCTACCCCGCCCGTGATGCGATGGAAGCGCGGGCTCAGCTCGATTTCATTCCCTGCGTGCTCCCACTCGAACCCGGAGCCCGAATCCTCGACCTCGCTCGCGGCACCCGACGACACTCGCTGGAGCTGATCCGCCGTGGCTTTCGGCCCGTCAGTCTCGATCTCTCTGCCAGCCTCCTCCGGACGGGATTCGAGCGGGCACGGGCGTCGCGACTCCGGTACTTTGCAATCCAGGCCGACATGCGAACGTTGCCAATGCGGGAGCGCTTCGACGCCGTACTGTCCATCTTCACCGGCTTCGGCTACTTCCGGAGCCGAGCGGAGGACCTGAGAGTGCTGCGAGAAGTCGCACGGGTTCTCCGGGACAGGGGCTATTTTTTTCTCGACACCGTGAACCGCCACCACGTGGGCGACCGGCTACTCCCTTACGACAAGCGATTCGTCCGAGGACAACGCATTCGTCAATGGCGTTGGTTTGATCCGCGACGGGAGCGCGGGGAGAAACTGGTGTTGCTCACCGAAAATGGCAGAAAGAGACGGATCCGCGAATCGGTCCGCTGCTACTCGAAGAGAGAGTTGGAAGAGATGCTCCAAGATTGCGGGCTACGGCCCGTGGCCGCCGACGGCGATTTTGATGCTAGAGAATCGAACCCCGAATCTCCCCGCACGATCCTGGTCGCAACCAAAGTGCCGAATACAACCGCGGCAGGATTTCGGACATGACCTCGGTGCCGTTGCAAAATCTGCCGGGAGTCCCAGCCCTGGCACGCGCCTACCTCAGCGGAGATACCGATGTCGCCGGGTTTTTCACCGGGCCACCCGATCTTGAGTTCGACTGGGATCGGATCCGGTCCCGGAACCTGTCCAAAAGGGCAAACCCGCCGCAGGTGGCGGAAGT
>CAYXFI010000320.1:0-5023 GCA_964464205.1 uncultured Cytophagia bacterium | reverse complement strand
CGGCGGGTCCAGTGAGGACGGCGAACCCGCTGCGGAAACCGGCGTCTTACGGGAAAGCCTGTGCCTGCTAGGGGCTCGCGTTTTCGGGGAGACAGCGCCGGAAGATCGCCCGTCGCGATTGCACGACGGATGCGTCGTGCCGTTTGCCTTTCTGGGATGCCTACTTCGGGGGTGGAGGCGGGATAGCCATGGATTTGCGAAAAGGACATTGCCAGATTGCCGTCCGGTCGACATGGGGTCCGGCGGTCGAGACCGCAGCGTGTCTCGGTCCGGGCGCTCTGGCTCGGCGGACTCCAGTTTCCTCCTTCCTCTGCCGTCTCGAAGGACATTCTGGACCCACTTCGGGAGCGCCGTTTTGCGAAAAGCTCGATCAGTGGAGGGTACCGGCGGAGCAGGAGCCCTCGGGAACGACGGGCGACCCGCAACTCGAGCAATGCTCGGACTTGTGGCCGGGCAGTGGTGGACGGTCTGCATCTGATCGGATCGTTGCGTCGAAACTGGGACACGGATCCTACCGGGATCGGGGCGCGCCCCCGCCGAGTCGCGCAAAGTCGCCGTGCCGTGGGACAGAACGCGTCCGGCCCTTGGTCGCGATGCCCTTCTCTTCATCATTCGACGCAGCGAGCAGCGGAGTGCCGGCAGGTCTTGTGCGAGCCAGCTTCGGAGAATTCGCACGGCCAGAACCGGGACTGATTCCTTTCATCCATCGAGGAGTTCGGGCAGGTCCACGGTTCCGCGGCGAGTCAGGAGCCGGTCCAGCAGGCGCAACGCGACGAATCCCAGCACAAGGCCGAGAAAGGCCCCGGCTACGGCGACGCCTTGGCTCGGCGACAGAGAGACCGCAACGGCGTAGCCGCCGATTAGACCTGCCAGGGGGAGCAGGAAAATCAGTGTGGCCGCCAGCACGCGGTTCCTGGCCGGGTATCGGAGGGTTACCTGTTGCCCGGGCCGGATCGATCCGCGGCTGGGGAGGATGATCCGGCGCGCACCACCGCCGAGGGCCTGACAGGCCCCTCTGGAGGCGCACGTCATGCAGTGCAGTCCAGCCTGCAGCTCGATGACTACCTGCCCGTCTTTCAACTCCACTACCCGTCCCTGCTCGGTTTCCATTTCTCGCCCCTCCGAAGTGCACTGTATCAAGGTGCCGTACTATTCACACGGCGAGCTCGCATCCTGCGGGCCTGAGACACCTACGTTATCCCTTGCACCTTACCAACTGGGTGCGCTCAGCCTCAGTCTGCAGCACTTTCCAGGGCTTACGATTCCTGCAGCACCTTCAACCGCTTGCGGTATTCTTCCACGTCGATCTCGCCGTTGGCGAGGCGTTGCTTCAGCACCGCTATGGCGTCCACTCGATCAACAGGTCTAGCGGGCTGATTCGCCTTCTGGATGGCGCTGATGAGTACCCAGACGAGCCCGGCCAGAGCCAACAGGCCGACCAGGCCTCCAAACCATCCGTAACCCATGTGTCCTCCAAAACCCATCATGTCTTTTCCTCCTGTTCATTTGCATTCGCCCGCCGGTTCTGTCGGATAGAACGGGACCGGCGCGCGCTTCAGTTGAGGCTCGAGGCGTTGTGCCGCTTGTTCGCATCGGGTAGCCGATGTTGCGGATCCGAACAACAGGGCGACGGTCGATCGGTGGCAGCGTCGCGCTCATTCTCCTCGGTGAAGTGGACCAATCCCGCCACGAAGCGTTGCCACCGGTTCCTGCGAATCGTCAGGCCGTGCCGGGCAAGCAGTTGTTCGATCTTGCGGAGGGTCACAAAACGGACATCGTAGGTTACCCGCCACACTCCGGTCGCCTCGTGGTAACTGGCGGAGGTCACACCCGGTAGGGCAGTGAGCTCGTCGACAATTCGCCGTGCTTCGTCGGCCTCCAGCCGAGGCGTGCACGCAAGCTGTCTCTCTTTCAGGAATGCCATGACCCGCTCCTTCGGAGGTTGGCGGTCGCGAAGAAACCGTACGTCCTGTCGATCTTTGTCTGCTCAACTATCGTGCCAGACGGTGGAGATGTCGCGCGAGCCTGGCACGCGGTAACTCCTGGAGGAACTGCGTCCCCGAACGCAGAATAGTGTACACGACCGGGGAATTTTGAGCAGCCGACGGCCCATCCACGGTCCGGGACGTGTACGCGCCGGGTCCTGCGGAGGTCGGGCGAGACAGCCCGTTTTGCCCGACCTGGTGCGATCTGCGGAAGGCAGTGCGGGCCGATCCCGTCCAGTGGTTCGCGCGGCCACGCAACAGAAACCCCGGGAAGAAAGCCTCCCGGGGTTTGCAATTCTGGCTGTTGGTGTGGTTGTTGGGAAATGCTGCCATCTGCCCCAGCTACATGGTGCGCATTCCCGGGTGCCCGGGGTCCATTGCGGCCAGCTTGGAGCGCTGCTCGGGGGTCAGCACGTTGAGGGCCCGGATGTAGGTCTCGTAGATGTTGAGTTTTAGGTCACGTTCCGCCTTGAGAGCGCGGTCCAGTGCCGAGTTCACCTTCTCGGTCGACGATTCCTTTGAGATGAGGGATTTGAGGTCGACCCGGGCTTTCTGGAGAGCAGCTTGAAAGTCCGCTTGCCCTTTGCGGAACTCAGCGCGCAACCCGGAAAGGGATTTCACCTGCTGGTCGCTGAGAGCGAGTTGCTGGGTTTGCTCCGGCAAGCTTTGAATGCGGCGCACCAGCTTGGTGAACACCGCATCGCCGGGTGAAGCCATGCCTCGCATCATGCCGGTCTTGCGGCCCATCATCCCGCCACGCATGCCCGAGCTGCTCATCATGGTTCCTGGCTTCACGATTCCGCCGCACATGGGGCAGCGCGTGGTGTCGGCTGCTGTCGCGGTTTGCATGCCGTGCATCATGGCAGTGCCCAGGGAAACGGTGTCCTTGCTCACCTTCTTCTCTTCGGGGGTCTGCTGCGCTTGTTGACCCAGACCAACGGAGGCCGTTCCCAGAGCCAGCGCCGCGACCAGCGTGAATTTCCACAGCTTTGGAGTCTTCATTGTTTATCCTCCTGTTCCACTGAGTTGCAGAGGTTCGGGTTTTTCCCGAACGCACCTACTCATGGTCAACTATCGTGCCACGGGCGGTCCCGGCGAGTGAGGGGAAGGTAATTCCTGCAAAATCAATGGGTAGCCTTCGTGGGAGAACGTGAGTGCTCGCGTCGTCCCGGATTCGACGGGCGGCCGGAGCGTCGACTATTCTACAGCGTGACTGGACGGGGTGGCTGATGGCCTGCCCCGACCGGTATTGTCGCGGGAGGCTTGGGTCATGTGCCCTTCAGTCACCATTGGGCCGAATGGCTTTTCACGGAAGCGAATGTGGAAGAATCGTCTCTCCCGAGCCGAATCCGCAGCTCCGCAATATTCGACGTCGAGTGTCGAATATTCTCTGTTCCTCGTCCTTGGCGCCAGAGCGGTCCCGCCTCGGTCGATTTTCTAAGACATTGGAAAATACGCAGATGGGCTATCCCTGCTGAGCTCCGGCCGAGTTGGCAAGGTCGTTGCCGTTGGGGTGGCCCAAAAGCGGAGATGTCGTGAACAAATGGTACAGAATTCTGGTTGGATTGAGCCTCGCGGTGACGGTCACGTTGGTGATCCTGTGCTTCCCGTTTCCGGTCGGTGAAACGGGAACCTGTCTACTGGATCGCTGGGTGAGCGCAGCAGGCCTTTCGCGGGGCGGAGTGGCCGGAGAGCCCGTCCGGCGCTACGTTTTTCCTTTCGGGTTGATCTGGTGGGCGGCACTCGCTGGTTCCTACCTGCTTGTGAGAGCGGTTTACCCACGTGGGCGTCGCTCACGCGCGGAAGAGGAGCGGTGAAGACGAATGGGATTCTCGGGAGAAGCAATGCGGAAAGAAAGGATGCGATGGCCGCAGGTGGTCGCGGCGGCTCTGGTGATAGCGGCGTTCGTTCCTCCTGCCTCGGCTGGCTCGGACGCTGACAGCAATCAGCGTGTGGAGCTTGCTTCCCTGGTGGAGGAGGCGCTCGCGAAGAACCCCCGGTTGAAGGCCGCGGAGTCGGCATGGCGGGCGAAAAAGGCGATTGTGCCCCAGGTGAGTTCGCTTCCCGACCCGGTCCTCAGCTTCAATGTGCTCAATTTGCCCGTGTCGTCGTTCGCTTTCGACGTGGAGCCGATGACGGGAAAGCAAATTGGTTTCCGGCAAACGATCCCGTTCCCGGGCAAACTGGGCTTGCGTGGCCAGGTGGCGGAGAGGCAGGCAAGAGCTGCTCGGGCCAGCTACGAAGAAATGCGCAATCAGGTGGCGAGGGAGATCAAGTATCTGTATTACGACTTGGCTTTTGTGGACAGGGCCATCGAGATCGTGGAGAAAAATGAGGAGCTCCTGTCGCAATTCGTGGAAGTGGCGCGCAGCAAGTACGAGGTGGGCAAGGGGCTCCAGCAGGATGTGCTGAAGGCGCAAGTGGCAAGGTCCAGGATTCTGGACAAGTTGATCGCTCTGCAACAGCAGCGCGAGGCGGTGGAAGCCCGCATCAACGCCCTGCTGGACCGGCCGGCGGACGCACCGCTGGGTCGCACATCCGGACTTGTCGCCAAACCCTTCGGAGTTGCGGACTTCGACTCGCTGAAGAGGCTTGCGGAAGCACATCGACCTCTCCTGCGCCTCTGGCGGGAGATGGCGGACGCCCAGGAAGCCCGAGCGAAACTGGCTCGCAAAGAGTACTTACCGGACTTCTCGCTTGGCGTAGCCTACACCCAGCGCGAAGTACTGCGCAGTGGCAAGGGTGGCACCGATTTCTTCTCGGCAATGGCGAGTGTGAACATCCCGCTGTACTTCTGGCGCAAACAGAAGATGAAAGTGCAGCAGACCAGGCTGGAACTGGTTTCGACGCAGGCCACCCTTGAGGAAGTACGAGCGCAGGTGTTCGCTCAGATAGAGAGCGCTCTTTCGGAGGTGCAGAAGAACTGGCGCCTGCTTGAGCTGTACAGAACCGGAATCCTTCCGCAGGCCGCTCAGGCGCTCAATTCCGCCCTGGTGGCCTACCAGGTGGATAAGGTCGATTTCCTCAATCTGCTGGAC
>CAYXFI010000319.1:0-5041 GCA_964464205.1 uncultured Cytophagia bacterium | reverse complement strand
CGACCGAGGATGCCGCGAATGCGGCCTGGCCTCAACTCACTCAGAAACTGGCGTAGCAAAATTAGTCTCGGTCGGGGGTCGATGGTGAGACCCGACGGGGCTGGCGCGCAGTGCAGGGCCCCGCCGGGTCAGACGCCCTCCGGACCGGACGTCAGCGGAGGTAGATCATCTTGCGCACCTCGACCCAGGATCCTACGGGGACCTCCAGCCCCTGGTTGTTCGCCACCTGAATGGCCTCCACGCGGAGGAAGTAAGCGCCACCGGGGACGGGCCGACCTGCATCATCCGTCGCGTCCCACGTGAGGGAGTAGCGCCCGGGCAGAAGGTCGCGATCCATCAGGAGTCGCACACGTTGTCCCAGCATGTTGTACACGCTTACCACCACGTGGCGCGCCTCCGGCAGTTCAAAGCGTATCTCCGTGTGCGGGTTGAATGGGTTCGGGTAGTTCTGGTGGACGACGAACCGGGTCGGGAGCTTCTCCGGCGGTGGTGGCGGTGGCGGAGGCGTCTCGTGCTCATCCGGACGGTGCACGGCGCCGGATGTCGGTTTGACCAACACGACGTACATGTCCCTGGGCTCCTGCGCTCCGCGAGCGCGATTACCGCCCAGAACCACCATGCCCGCCGGGTAGTCAGCACGCCACACAATCAGGGAGTCGGCAGGTCCGCTCACTTGGATGCTCCATTCGGTTTTCGTGAAGGTGGCCGTGAGCCACTCGGGGAAGCTGGTTGCACGGCTGTCGTAGGCCACGAAGATGGAGGCGTCCCGGTCGATCTCAAAGACGAGGAAGAGGGAGTCACGATTGTCTTTGTCGGACATGGCGGTGAGGATCCACCGAGCGTTGGCCAGACTCTCCGGAATCGACTCGACAGTGTAGCTGCGGTCCAGGTAGTAGCGGTCCCCTACGGCCAGCTGGCCCGTCAGGAATTCCCCGGTGGAGACGATGGTGACTTGCACCGCCTCGGCGGGCGACTGAGGTTCCTCGGGCTGTTGCGGTTCCTGGGGGTCCTCCGGCTGCTGGGGCTCCTGAGGCTCTTCCGGTTGCTGAGGTTCCTCAGGCTGATTGGGGTCCTGAGGCTGCTCGGGCTGCTGGGGCTCCTGTGGTTGCTGCGGTTCCTGAGGCTCTTCTGGCTGCTGTGGTTGCGAGGGTTCTTCCGGTTCCTCCGGGTTCGTCGGGGTGCCTTTGTCATCGGGGTCCACGTGGGCGTTGGGGTTGGAACGGATGAGCACGACGTACATGTCACGCGGTCCCTGAGCGCCAGGGGCGCGGTTGCCGCCCAATACGATCTCGCCCGCGCCAAAGTCGCAGCGCCAGAGCCGGAGGGAATCCGCCGGACCGGTCACGTCGATGGAGGCGCCGGTGAGCACGAAGCGTTCGGTGAGCCAGTTCGGGAATGTGTTCACCCGCCGGTCGTAGGCGACGTACACGGACACTTTCTGGTTCACTTCAATGTGAAGGAAATCGGGGTCGGAGTTGTCCTTGTCTGACATGGCCATTCGGATCCAGAGCAGATCCTCCAGGCTATCGGGAATTGACTGGATGCGGTAGTCGCGGTCCAGGTAGTAGGCGTCGCCCTCGTGAAGATAGCCGGCCAAGTACTCGCCCGCGGAGAGAAACCGCAGTCGTAGAGGGAGCCTGTACACGTAAGAAAACTCCAACGGCGCGGGCATTTCGTTCGGCGGATCGGCCAGGTCGCGTACGCCGGTTATCGTGAGCGTGTAGGTTTGCTCGGGTGTGTGGGCAGCCGTGGTCAGCAAAACATTGAGCCCGGAACTATCCAGGCGTGCCTGAAGGATCGCTACCGGTGGTTCGATCTGGTAGTGGGACAGCTCCTCAGCGCTCGACCTTTCGACCCGTTCCGAAAACGTAACTAGCAGGTGCTCCGGATCTCTCAATTCCACCCCTACAACGGTGGGCGCCGTTTGGTCGATCGCGTGGTAGGTGTAGGTCATTCGTGTGCCGTCGGCGATGGGGTTGGGCGGGCTGGCCTGGTCGGTCACGCCTGAGACAGTGATGGTGTAGGTGACGCCGTCGGTGTGAGGTGTGGTGGTCAGGTGGACGACGCGCTGATTGGAGTCGAGCTGGGCGCTCAGAACCTGGATGCCCGGCTCGATGCGGTAGTTGGCCGGGTTCTGCGCGGACGATGGCTCAAGGGGTTCGCTGAAAACCAGATCCACCCGGTCCGCCCGCGGCGCCGTGACGGCCACCAGGGTGGGAGCGGTCCGATCGGACGGGTAGCCGGAAACCTCCTCTGAGTAGTCGCTCTCGTTGCCCGCAGTATCGTAGGCGGTGACGGCGAAGTAGTACAGGGTGGATTCGTCCAGATCCGGGATGGTGTAGCTCGTTACGTTTCCCACATCCAGCACCACGTTGTAGTCTCTGGAGGCTGTGCCGTAGTAGATCTTGTAGCCCGCCAGATCGGGCTCGGTGTTTGGATCCCAGGCGAGGGTGATCGTACCGGCCAGGGCTGATGGCCCGAAGGCCAGCCAGAGTGCGCTGAGCAGCAGTTCTCGCCAGTGTTTCGTCATGCGTTTGCCCTCCGGTGACAGGTTGGGTACGGTATTCCGTACCGTCCCTACGCAACGTACATGCCACCGATGGCCTGTCGGGAGCAGTCGTAAGTTGTTGATTTTCAATGGCCATTCTAGGCGAAGCCTGCGGGACTTTTGGGCGAGTTACGAATGTGAATTTCAGCCTCGGTGTAGCCCACCTATTCAGTGAGGGCTTCGGAGGCCGGTTTTCTACGAGAGCCGGGTAGTTCCCGGCGAAGTGTGGATTGTCCCGGAGCACCTCCTTCCATCCTTTGGGTCCCGATCGACTGCTCTTTTGCAGACCTTTCTTGCGAACGGCAGAATTGCGGACGGGACGGAGAAGAGAGAGATGCCGCCCGACGGCCCCGGAGAGGTGGTCGAAGATGGTGGGAAACGCCACTGTGCTGGGCGTGGGCGAGTGTACAGCCGGGAGCCGGCCGACGGTGAGGAAGCGGGACTGGTTCGTGCATTCCCCCGGGGCGCAAGGGTCGAAAGGTAGCGAGGAGGAACGCGCGGCCCTGCGGCCGACCGACGCGGTCTAAGACCGGCCGTGGCGCCGGGTTTGCCACGACGCCGCGGTGGCCACTCAGTCGGTGTGCATCACCGCTGTTGGATTTGGGGGTGTCTGAAGCTGGGCGCGCGAGGACTCGCTGCGCATTGGGCGCTCGAGGAGGTCGCCGCCTGGGTTCCGTCCCTTCGGCTTACAGCGCTGGCTCAGTCCCGGAACTCGACCAGCCGGTCCTTCGGCAGCCTAGGGGGTGGAGCCGGCGACTCCGCCGGTTTTCCCACCGGGACGATCACGATTGGCCGAAGGTGCGGGGGTAGACGCAGGATGCTGTGCACGGCGCCCTCGTCGAAGGCGCTCACCCAGCACGTGCCCAGACCCAGAGCCTGGGCCACCAGCAGGACGTTTTGGACCGCCGCGGACACGTCCATGATGCTGTAGAGGGTGGTGCCACGCGTGCCGTAGCGGGCCTGGATGCGCGCGTCGGTGCACCCCACGAGCACAAGGGGTGCCTCGGAGATGAAGTATTGCTCCCAGGCAGCCCGTGCCAGCAATCTCTGCGTTTGCTTGTCGGTGATGAAGTAGAAGAAGCGGCTCTGGAGATTGCCTGCGCTGGGCGCCCAGCGGATGGCCTCAACCAGGGCGTCGATCTGTTCCTCGGTGAGGGGATCGGGGTGAAAAGCTCGAATACTCCGCCGCGCTTTGATCAAGTTGAGAAGATCCGACGCTTCCATTTCACCCTCGCTTGGGGTCCGGTTCTTCAAGTGGACCGTAGCTCTTGCAGGAGGAATCGAGCCGCTACGTCCGCCCCGTCGGTGGCGAACTCGCGGGGCGGATGGTTGGTCTTTTCTCGCAATCGATTCAGGTGGGGCAGCCAGTTCCCGCTCAGAAAGTCATCGTGAGGGATGCAGTGCGCCCAACCGTAGTCCTCCAAACCCTTGACCAGGACCGCGTACTCGCGAAAATCGAAACGCTCCGTGTACAGAAGTGGTCTCCGGTTCGCAATGCACTCGGAGACGATGCCGTACCCGGGTTTCGACACGACGAGATCGCAGGTGTTCACGAGTTCCTGGAATCGCACGTAGTCGGGGGGCAGCACCACGGCCTCCCGGAGCGGCACTTCTTGAAACGCGACGAAGCGGTATTCCTCGGTAGCCGACTCAACCCTCGACCAGTCGACGCCGCCCATGTCTTCCAGACGGAGCGCGATGAGGGCTATGGGCCTCCGTTCCGCGTCCAGCCCGATGCGGCGTCGGATTTCAGCGGGATCGATCTCCGCGTGACGTGCCACCAGGGGGATGTCCCGGATCTTGGGAAAGACGGACATGTCGCCGTAAAACGGCAGGCGGAGGAGGACCGGGCACTTCCGGTAGGCATCGCGTACACGCTCCACCGTCCAGGCATAGTCGGGGTACTCGGTCGCATATGGTTCGTAGATCCAGTCCCAGGAGAAATTACCCATCCCCACGGCCGGGATCTCGGCCCTGTGGGCGATCTCGAAAGCCAGGGGCGGAAGGTCCGCGAACACGAGTTCGGTCCCGAGCCTTCGTAGATGGTCCACCTCGCGCTCGATTAGGTCGTGGCTCGACTGCAGCAGTTTCGCCAGCGCCTTGAGGGTAGTGAGCTTGTCGGGGTAGTAGCTGTCCTTCTGACGCACCCCGATGTCCACTTCAACACGGGCGTAGTCGGCGTATCCGTCGAGATTGAGCTGGACGAGCCATTCCGGGATGGTGCTGTGTACCGAGAAGCGGACCCCTGGCTCGAGTCGCAGCAGGGCGCGGGTCACCTCCATCACGCGGGTGGCGTGCCCGTACCCGTGACCGCTGATGTAGAGCGCAATCTTCATCGAAGTTGACCATCCCGTGTAGGTGAAATTCCGGCCCTTATTGTAGGAGCTACCTCCTGGTGGCGAAGAGACCACGCCCATCGGAAGCGGGAGCTTCCTCCTACACCTGGCGCCAAATCCCCAACAGTTGTAGGAGCCACCTCCCGGTGGCGAAGCG
>CAYXFI010000318.1:0-5069 GCA_964464205.1 uncultured Cytophagia bacterium | reverse complement strand
GCTTCCCAGTCATCCGGTATGCCGTTTCGGTTCCCATCCGGCGCAACAACGAACTCTGGGTAGAGATAGTAGGCCGTCGTAGTGTAGTTCCCCGTCGCGCTCAACGTAGCGTAGCCAGGGTCCACGACGCTGGCCCTCATGGACAGCAGCTCGTAGTCCTCTGGCACATCGACCTCAAGGAACACAACCCCATTTGCGTCCGTCTCGCCGACATCGCTTCCGGAAAAGTACTCCTGTACGTCCGGCGGTACAAACAGCCATGCTTCCACATCCAGTCGAACCTGCACGCCCTCTACAGGGTTCCCGTCCGGGTCGTACACGTGCACGTAGGCCCAGTAGGTCATCGTGCCTCCCGGGGGCCGGCCGAGTCCGAAGTTCGCGGCCCAAAGGACAAGCACTCCAACGAGAAGAATAATTCTTGTCTTCACTTTCCCCTCCACACTATTGTATCGCTTCCATCCGACGACCTTCACCGCGATCGGCGATCCCTCTCTCTACCTGAGGAACAGGAGCTTCCGTTGCTCGAGGAACTGGCCGGCACGCATGGTACACAGGTAGAGCCCGCTGGCGACGGTTTCCCCCTGGTGGTCTCGTCCGTCCCAGCGCACGATGTAGCGACCGGCCTCTTTCATCCCATTGAACAGCGTTCTCACCGGCCGACCTGACACATCGTGGATTGTGATTGTGAGATGGGTCTTCTCAGCCAGATCGAACGATATGGTCGTTTCGCTGTTGAAGGGGTTTGGATGATTCTGGTACAACTCAAAGCGATCAGGCGCCCGGCCGCACATTGGGCTTTGCGCGGGAGCCGCCCTGGCGCCTTTTGGCAGACTTTTGCTCGCCAGCGCGTTTTTGAAGAAATCACCCGCGTCGTGGGTTGCCAGGCGCAAATTGTCCAGGCCCCGCGCCTGCACAAAGGCCACACAGAATACAATCGTGTCGCCGCGCCCGAGCTGGTAGGGTCCGTTGCTCACCAGGAAGCGATAGTCCCCCAGGCCCTCGGGCGCGTGCTGAGTCTCACCATTGAGTAGACGGTACCTTTCTGCATCGTCCCGCGGGTCTTGGTCCCTTGTCCAGCATGACACGGTACGGGGGTGGTCTCCCAAACCAACCACGGCGAAGAATTCGCCTTCGGATAAGCTGGCCTGCCCATCTGCTATGTACGGCACGGCGTTACTCAGAAGAAAACTCACTCGATCGTCGTCGGGGGTTACTTGGTTGTTCTCGTCTGGAACGTCCACGTCCGCCATGAGTCCCACATGCACGTCCTTTAGTTCGCCACTCCCCTCAGCCCTGGTCACCTCAAACCGAAGAACCGCAAACCCTTTGTCCATCAGGCTGTACACTTGCTGGCTGACCTTCAAGCCCAGAGGTGTGTGACCCTTGAATCGCAGCATATCGTGGAATTCACTGCGGATGACCTCTTTCACGTCCCGCAGGCCTGTTGTAGCGTCGGCTCTCCACGTCCGCGGGATTGGCGCCCACTCCGGTCGGGACGTCAGCTCGTTCCCGTCTCCTGAGGTGACCAGCGTATCGCCCCGCCCGTTCACAGCGCCGACCCAGAGTGAGAGCCTGGCGTAGTAGTTCAGAAAGTTGCCGGAACTCGCATCCTCATTGACGCGTGGTGCTGTACCGAAGAGCCCGTAGCTTCTGGCAGGCAGCGTGAAGCCACCCAACCTTACCACCGGATCCTCGGCCGGCACGTCTCCGTTCTCGTTCGTCTGCCCACTGATTGGGCCGGCTAAGAGTAGCCACAGTACGGCGTACAACGTCCATCCCCTTTTCATTGTTGTCCTCCTGCAAACGGTTCACTTTCTTGGAAGCACGGGATAGTATTGGCGCTTCCCTGGCAAGGCATGCTGCTCCCCCCTTTTCTCACGCCCGTTCGCCGGGGGTCCGCTCTTTGCGCCCTGTCGGTTCCTAAGATAGTCAGCCTCCTCGGGGGTATTCCAGCCATCGTGTGCGTTCCTCGGACGTCGGAACGCTTGCGGCCTGAAACGAGACCGGCCGGAACCCTGTGGGGTGCGGAACGTTGGTGTGAATCGCTGGTGTGGAAGTTCCCCGCTCGACTCCGTCCCCTCAGGCCCCTCGATGCACTACGCGAGCGCCGACGAGCTAGGCCCCCGTCCTACATCTCAGCTCAAAGGTACACACACACAGAATGTCAAGGACTTTTTCGTTTCGCCGCAATCTCGGCAGTGCCGCCCCATCCCTGGTGAGCCGTTCCTGCTGCTACGCAAGCGTCAGCCAGGCCGGCACCGCGCGGCGGCTCGGCTATGGGGCAGCTGTCCGTCTGTGTCTGTCGGACTCGCCGCCGGGATATTTGCGCCTGCGGAATCCATTATAGAGACTGCGCACGGGTTCCACGGGAAAGTTGCATCTGCTGTCGACAATAGGTGGATTGTAGGGGAAACCCCACTGGTGCGGGGCCCTGCGCGCCCATGTCAGGGAGACGAACAGGATGGGGAGGGATCTCGTTGCGTCTGCGCTGATCTACGTCTATCTGCGTCCCATTTCATCCCGCAGGGTGTCCCGACGGGCGGGTGAGCTACGCACTGGGGACAACAAGCGAGGTTTGCCCAGGTGGTGGGCTTGACACAATTCGGACAAATCCGTATCATTGCCGTAGGGGATAAGCTTTCAAGGGTGAGTGGGACGATCTCCGTCGACCCTTTGGGGCGATGGTTGACAATCCCTTCCAAAACGAGCGAGGGCCAAAATGGCATCCAAACGAGCCGAAGCCATCATCCGTGAGCTGACCGAAAGCGCTGGCATCCAAATCAATGGCTCCCGACCCTGGGACATTCAGGTCCACGACAACCGCTTCTACGAGCGCGTGCTCCGCGACGGGGCGCTTGGACTCGGTGAGTCCTACATGGACGGCTGGTGGGACAGCGAGGCAGTCGATCAGTTCATCGAACGGATCCTGCGCGCCCGACTGGACCGAAAGGTCAAGGGCAGCCTCAAGATTGCTCTGCACGTGTTGCGCTCCAAGATTTTCAATCTCCAGAATCTGCGACGGGCCAAGCAGGTGGCCGTGCAGCACTACGACCTCGGCAACGACTTCTACCAGCGCATGCTCGACAAGCGGCTCAACTACACCTGCGCCTACTGGCGCTGGGGTGCGAAGGATCTCGACGAAGCCCAGGAGCACAAACTGGAACTCGTGTGCAAGAAGCTCGGACTCGAGCCCGGCATGACCGTGCTGGAGCTGGGTTGCGGCTGGGGTTCCTTCGCCAAGTACGCGGCCGAGAAGTACGGCGTGCACGTGACCGCTCTCAACATCTCGCGGGAGCAGGTCGAATACGCGCGGGAGATTTGCAAAGGGCTGCCCGTGGAGGTCAAGCTGATGGACTACCGCGAAGCCACCGGTGAGTACGATCGGGTGGTGTCGATCGGCATCATGGAGCACGTGGGCTACAAGAACTACCGCACGTACATGGAAGTGGTGGACCGCACGTTGAAGGACGACGGCATTGCCTTCTTTCACACCATCGGGGGCAACGTGAGCACCACCACCGCGAACCCGTGGACCACCAAGTACATCTTCCCCAACGGCATGATCCCCTCCATTGCGCAGCTCGCCAAGGCGATGGAGGGCCTGTTCGTGGTTGAGGACTGGCACAATTTCGGTCCGGACTACGATCTCACCCTGATGGCCTGGCATCGCAATTTCGAGGAGGCGTGGCCGGAGTTCCGCGACCGCTACGGCGATCGCTTCTACCGGATGTGGCGCTACTACCTGCTCAGCTCGGCCGGGAGCTTCCGGGCGCGGCACAATCAGCTCTGGCAGGTTGTGATGACGAAGACCGGACGGGAACAGCCGGACTGTCGCTACGGCTGTTCGGGCCGTTGACGGTGCGAAGGCCGGGAAAATCGAAATGATCGAACACGAGACGATCGTGGTCGGCGGCGGTCCGGCGGGGAGTGCGTGCGCCTGGGCTTTGAAGCGATCCGGCCGGGACGTGCTGATCCTCGACAAGCAGCAATTTCCCCGCCTGAAACTGTGCGCCGGGTGGATCACCCCGTCGGTGTTGAGAGCGCTGGGCGTTCGTCCCGGCGACTACCCTTTCGGCCTCGTCCGCTACGACGCTCTCCACTTCCACCTCTGGGGGCGACACGTTCCGATTCCCACGCGGCAGTATTCCGTCCGTCGGATTGAGTTCGACCAGTGGTTGCTCCGGCGCAGCGGCGCCCCGCTCGTGCGACATGAGGTGAAGAGGATCGAACGCGTCGGCGATGGTTTCGTGATTGACGGGGAATACCGGTGCCGCTACCTGGTGGGCGCTGGGGGCACGCATTGCCCGGTGTACCGGACGTTCTTCCGCGAGCGGCTCCCGCGGAGTCCTGGGGCGATGATCGTCACACTCGAACAGGAATTCCGTTACGAGTACAGGGATCCCCGCTGCTATCTGTGGTTCTTCGAGGACGGGCTCCCTGGCTACTCGTGGTACGTGCCGAAAGCAGGCGGCTACCTGAACCTGGGCATCGGTGGCAAGCGGGCCAGCCTCCAGGAACGGGGCCTCACGATTCAGGAGCTGTGGGCGCGGTTCGTGGAAAAACTCCGGAGGAAGGGCCTCGTGGGCGGGAACTACCGGCCGAAGCCGCGAGGCTACGTGTATTACCTGCGGAGCGCGGACGGACCGGTCGAGGACGATGGCGCATTCGTCGTGGGCGACGCGGCGGGAGTGGCCACGCTGGACATGGGCGAGGGCATCTACCCCTCGATCCTGAGCGGACTTCGGGCGGCGGAGGCGATCGCGAGAGGTCAGCCCTACGAACTGCGAGGGATACCGAGGTACAGTTTGCCGAAGATCCTCTGCCCGTTCTAGCCGGGCGTGACGGGTGTTTCGGGGCGTTTCGGCGCGGGTACGTCTGGAACCGGACCGCGGTTCTCGGCCGCCACCAGTCAGTCTGAGAATGGGCCTTCGCGCAGAGCCCTGGAGGCGCGGAGGAGTTCCCGGAGCGGACGTCAGAATGCTGGTTGCTTCCGTGGGAAAAGCGGGTCTCGGCCAGCCAGGGTTTTGCGCGGCAGCCCGGTCGAGCGCAGATGCGGCGAAAGTGCCTGT
>CAYXFI010000317.1:0-5090 GCA_964464205.1 uncultured Cytophagia bacterium | reverse complement strand
CGACAGGAGGTGCGAGATCGGCCTGAGGCTCCGCGTCGCGGTCACATGAAGGGGAGCTTCCTCGGTCCGAAGGGTCGATTGGGAGGTCATCTTCGCAGCCTTCTGAGCCGGGCGGCCAAGCGGGTCGGACCGGATGTTCAGCTCGTCTGGGGGGACAGGTTCTCCGAAGTGAGGCAGTTGATGTCCGCTCGTCGGGACTTGTGCGTGGTTTCGCTTGCGGCGGTGACGGTTCGGGTCTGAAAAGATGGATCGGCCGGTTCTTTCGTCAGACCAGGGTGACCAGGCAGAGGAGGGACAGAGTGGAAACGGGGTTCTCACTTCGCACCGGCGACGGGATCGCCATCGTGGGATACGCTCTGGCCATGGTTCTTTTGGGTTGGTGGACCAGTCGGCGGATCAAAGGGACGGATGGGTACTTTGTGGGCAATCGGTCGGTGCCGGGTTTCGCAGTGGGGCTGTCGATGCTGGGCACAGCGATCAGTTCGGTCACGTTCCTGGCCTACCCGGGATCCTCGTTCGAGGGCAACTGGACGCGGCTGGTGCCGGGACTCATGCTGCCTGTGGCAGCGCTGATCGCGGTACGCTACTTCGTGATTTTCTACCGCCGTACAATGTTCGTCAGCGCGTACGAGTACTTCGAACGGCGCTTCGGTCCGTGGGGACGCTCCTACACGAGCCTTCTCTTCACGCTCAGTTCCGTCTACCGGATGGGGATCATTCTCTTCCTCCTTTCTTTGCCCATCCGCGTGATGACGAACTGGTCGATCACCACGGTCATCATCGGGGTGGGAGCCATTGTGATGATCTACACGGTGATGGGCGGCCTCGAGGCGGTGATCTGGACCGACGTGGTCCAGACCCTCGTCCTGGTGATGGGAGGCCTGCTCACCATTTTGATCGTGTTTCTCAGGGTGCCCGGCGGTGTGCTGGAAATCCTGGGCGTGGCCGCCCGGAGCGGCAAGTTCGATCTGGTGGTTTCTTTCGACCCCAGCTTGGCGCGGGAGACATTCTGGATGTTCGCCCTGTCGGGCATCATCGGCAACATCCAGGAATTCAGCACGGACCAGACGAAGATCCAGCGCTACGCCGCGGCCAAGAGCGACAAGGCAGCCATTCGCGCCACCTGGACGGTGGGGCTCGGCTGCATTCCCATCTGGTCCCTCTTCATGTTCGTGGGCACCTGCCTCTGGGTGTTCTACCAGGAGTTCCCTCACCTCTTGACTCCGGGTCTCAAGGCGGATGAGGTGTACCCGCACTTCATCCTCACCGAAATGCCTGAGGGGATCGGCGGACTCGTGATCGCCGCTGTACTGGCTGCGGCGATGTCCAGCATCGATTCCAGCATGAACGGCGCCGCCACCGTGCTGACTGTCGACTTCTACAAGCGGTACCTTGTGAGAAACCGGGATGACCGGCACTACCTTCGGGTGGCGCGCTGGATCAGCATTGCCCTCGGTCTGGTGATGGTGTTCGCAGCTTACCTGCTTTCCAAAATTCCGGCCAGGACGATTCTCGACATCGGTTTCTTCATCGGCGCGGTGATGGCCGGGGGAATCGGCGGGTTTTTCCTACTGGGATTCGTGTTCAATTGGACCAACCGACAGGGCGCGGCGATCGGCGTCGGAGTGGGTATCCTGGTGATCCTCTGGTGCACGTTGAGCAAGCTCGGCGCGGTGCCCGAAGCGTACGCCTGCCATGCGCACCCGTTCGTGATCAACGTGATTGGCAACGCCACGGTGTTCGTGGTGGGTGCGGTGGCCAGCCTGTTTTTCCCCAGGCCATCGCTGGAGGAAATCCGCGGGATGACCTGGTGGACCCGGGAACTGGGGGCGCAGAGGACCGCGTGAGAGCCGGGGCTGCTGCAGAGTCGTTGCCTCGAGTGTCTTGGAGGCTTGTGAAGAAGGGACACCAAACCGCAGCGACGCAGGGGACGCAGAGCACGCGGCAGAGGCCCTCGAAAGCGCCTTTCGGCCGCGGTGTTTGTGAAAGCCCAGAGTCGCTCAAACCGTGATGGGTCATAAGTGCAGGCATCCAGCGACTTCGAATTGTAGGCCTAATGGGCTTCGCCGACCGGGACCAGATCGTTTTGTACATGCTGCGCTGCCGTTGTCGAGCGAGTACTGGTCGGCGCTCCTGCCGGACTCTCTGCCGTTTGCGACATTTTCTCACAAGTCTCTTTGTCGAGGTGTCGGACGGGCGGTGCTTCGGGTGCAGCCGAGGGGGCAGAAACCTACGAGGCTCTTTCGCGCCGGGTACCGGAGGGTGGCATCGGCTGGGCGGGTTGAGAACGGTCCGTGCTGAGGTTGCTTTGGGTCTTCGGAGAGGACGACAATTGGGAGTGTACGATGGCCAGAGACAGCGAGAGCGAGCAGGTTGATGAGTTTGCACACGACCGGGTGACCATCCGGTTCCACAGGATTGGTCGCGCGCTGGCGGTGGGCTTTCTGGGAGCCTTCGCCTGGGGCATCCGCGGGGTCTTCGGGCACGAGCTGGGCGCAGCCATCCCCGGGGTGTTGCTGGGTGGGGGTGTGGCGATGCTCTCGGGGCACGACATTTTCCGCAACCGGCAGTGGGCCGTCGCGGCCACCGGGGCTTTGAGCTTCGCGATCGGCGGAGCGATGAGCTACGGCAGGCTCATCGGCTACACCCGGCACGTGGAGTTGGGCTCGGTCGTCTACGGCTTCCTGGGCCTCCTGCTGGTGGGGGCGCTGTGGGGCCTCATCGGCGGAGCCTGGGTGGGCTTGGCGCTGGCGCGCCGGCTGTCGCTGTGGAAGGTCATTGCCGGGGTCCTTGGAATGGCCGCAGGAGCGCTGGTCGGGTACGGCTTGCTGGTGAAAGTGCTGGGGCTCCACCTCAGCCCTCCACGGTCGGACGCGTGGGCCGCCGTCCTCGGGGCCGCCGTGGTGCTCGTGCTGTTCCTCAGACGCTGGGACGTGCCTGCCGCTAACGGCGGTGCCGTGTTCGGGGCTCTCGGATTCGGGGTCGGGTTCGTCGTCGGCAATGGGGTCCAGATTCTGGGGAATCTCTCGGGCATCCCCTTCGACTGGTGGAAGGCGATGGAGATGTCGATGGGATTCATCGGAGGGACAGCCCTGGCCTGGGGCATCTGGCTGATGGGCGATCTGAGCAAGCCCATCTTCAAGAATCCCAATCTCACCGACCCGGAATTCTCACTGCCGTCCCGATTGGCCAGCTGGGCCGTGGTGTTCGCGCTCATTCCAGCGGCACTGGTCCTCACGCGCCTCAACGCCGCGGAGCTCACGGCCGTGGCTCAGAGACTCGGCGTTCAGTCGGTGGATGCGTTCGTTGCGACGCGGCGCTTGACGGCGTGGGGAGTGCTGCTGATCGGCCTGGTCACCGTGCGCTGGGCCGTTTCGCACTCATTTCAGCAGCGGCGCTTCTTCCCGGGCTTCCCGTTTCTCTTCGCGCTGCAGGTGCTGATCTTCGCCTGGCTGAAGTACGGTTTCCCGGTCGCGGGTGGGATCGCCTGGTGGGTGTTCGGCGCGATGACGCTGGCGTTGATTCTGGCCGTCCTGCTCGTCGTGGCGCTGGATCCCACGGCTCGCGTGTTCCACCTCCATCCGCCCGCACCAACGATGCGCTTCATCGGCTTGCTCGCCCTCGCCGCGCTGGTAGTAACGCTCGCGATCGCCTGGTTCAGCACGTTGCTTCACGGCGAGCCCCTGCCCGGCGCTCACCTCCGGTGGTGAGGGGTTAGCGCGGTTCCGGCCGGCTCTCCACGGCGGGGACTCGCCGCTCCGCGAGGCTGCTAGAGCGTTCGAAAACGGTGTCTCCCCCGGGGATGCTTCAGCGCGGTATCCTGGGCCGAGGGGAGCGCGCCGGTCGAGCCGGCCGCCGGCGTTTCACCTGCAGCTCAGGGCTTTCCGAGCACGCGCTGGGGAGGGATTCGCTCCCGCTGTAGTCTCTGGAGGGGGCGGTAGCTGATTAGCTGCACGCCAAGGCTGTCCAGCAGGGCTCTGGTCCGCGGGTCTTTGAAGACCCTGTGATCCCAGACGCGTCGCTCCCAGGCGCCGGTCACGGCCTTGATCTCGGGGCATTCAACGGCCACGTGAATGTAGAGCTCGGTGACGCCCGGTTTGAGATTGCGGAAGATGTCCGCGTATTTTTCCCAGGTGCTTTCGTACGAGTCGCCGTGTTCAACGGTGAGAAGGTAGTCGGGCAAAACGAAGCCCTTTTCCTCGAGCGAGCGCGTGAGGCTTTGGATTTCCTGAATTCGCTCCTTGGCAAGCGTTTGCATGTGCTGTTCGCTCAGGTGCCGAGGCAGACGGAAGGGCAGTCCGTACTCGGCGCAGAGCTTGAAGACGATGTCCAGGAAGTGGCGTCCGGTCACGAGGCCGTAGAGCGATCCCATGTGATTGTCCAGATGGGAAGGGATGAGCCCGAGTCGGACGGCATGCTCGATCTGGGCGCGCAGTTCCTTCTCGACCTCGTCGGGTTTGGCGTGCGCCTCCACCCAGGGAGTGTCGTCCGGGAAAAAGCCCTCCGGTGTGACCAAACTCGGCACGGCGGTGGCACCCAGCACCGGCCCCCACTTGTACAGCTTCCACTCCGACGTGAGCGTGAGGTGAATTCCCACGGCCACTTCGGGATGGTCGTGTGCGAAACGGGCGGCTTCTTTGAACCAGGGGCACGGCGGCATTGCCGTTGCCGAGGTGATGTGTCCGCCGAGGAGGAGATCCATTGTGGCCACGTTCTCGGCGTGGCACATGCCGAAATCATCGGCGTTGACGATCAGCAGCTTGGTCCCTTCCGGGTAGCCGAGTTGCTCAGCGGTGGTTTGGGCCCCGGCCAGTGAGCGGAGCAGCACGAAGAGTACCGACAGGAAGAGCCCTGCGGTCCTGCGAAGCTTCATGACCTCACCTCCGTTCGGTTGGGTAGAGCAGTCAACCGTTTCGACAGCGGCGGATGGTACGAAAATCCTGCGGGCTTTGCAACAACACGGGGTATTCTTCGGTTGCCCACGTGGGGCCGGAGATCCGAAGAAATTCGTGAAAAAGCCCCAAACCTGGGAACTCACCGAGGCGCAGAGCACACAGAGACGTCACAGACTGCGGTGAACAGGCAACTGT
>CAYXFI010000316.1:3350-5099 GCA_964464205.1 uncultured Cytophagia bacterium | reverse complement strand
CCACCTGGTTCGTCCGAAATCAACAAGGGTTGTCCAGCCCTCCCTACGCGGGGCTTATCATTTCATTTGCTTCCGGCCTTCCCCCACCACCGCCAATCGGCACGAGGACGTGCCTCCTACCTTCGCCCGACGCGCACGCCCGACCGACAATCTCCTGGTCGCCGCGAGACGCGGCTCCCGCAGAGGCTCCCGCAAGGGCGAAGGACGACCGGCCTCCGCGTTCACCCCTGGTCTGCCGGCCAGTACACACCCCTGCGGTAGACGAAATCCCCGGCCGCCACACGGGGGCTGTCAAGAGCGAAAAGCCGCCACAGCTCAGGTGCCACTTCCGTTCGTTCGGGCTTGTCACCGCGGTCGGCCAGGCTGAAGTCCTCGTAGTCCGCGCAGGCCCCGCAGCAAAAGGTCACCAAACGCATCTCAAATCCCGCGGACAACGCCGCCAGAAGAAAGGGATCCGCCGAATAGGGGCAGAGGAAGAACAGCCCGTTGCGCCAGTGTCTGTGCCTGAGATTCGGGAGAAACAAGTGTCGCGCAATGTCCACGCTGCTGGTCATCACGTAGAAAGCCGCCTTGCGAGAGGCCGCATAGCGCAGCAGCGCCGGGTAGGCGCAGGTGCGGCAGACCTCTGGGATGGGGTTCTCCTCACCTTTCTCCGCCACCAGGCAACGGTGCGTGAAGCGACCCACCGGACACTCGGGTTTCATGCAGAAACCCGGCGCCACCAAATCGACCTTCGCGGCGTCCGTCCCCGTGTCCAACACCCCCTGGATCGGTCCGCCGGCCCAGAAGTCCCGAGCTCGACGCAGGGCTCTCAGGAAGCGCAGTGGATGGGCAAAACAAACGCGCCAGAGGAAGAGCTGGCCGTACAGGTGAAAGAAGCTTCGATAGCTGAAATGCCAAATGGGAATCCTCAGGAAGCGCTTTTCATCGAGTTTCCGGAAAACGTTTCCGAGAAACATGAGGAGTCTCTACGCAGGTCAGTTCGTCATTCGGCGGTACATCGATTCCTCAATCCGAAGGCTTGCCGGGCGTACGAGGGTCCCCTGGCAAACGACGCCGGGTGTCGGCATTCGCAAAACGGGAAAGTTCCACAATCCCCCTGGAGCCGTCCACCGTTACTACCTGTCCGGGTCGAATCACAGTGAGCGCGCCAGCCGCCGAAGAGACGGCAGGCACTCCGAACTCCCGTGCCAGAATGGCACCGTGAGAAAGCAATCCCCCCGCTTCGGTGACCAGACCCACGATCTTCGACAGCACAGGTGTCCAGCCCGGATCCAAGCCCGGCATAACGAGCACGGACCCATCCGGGACCCGCTCGGGTTCGTAGGTCTCGGGGAAAAATGCCCTGCCCGTGGCCCGTCCGGGGCTCACGCCGATTCCGCGCAGCACCTGCGGTCCACTCGCGCCCGCTGCGAGTGACCGTCCCGGCTCGTCCACTTCCTCCTCACTCACCAGCGCGGGAACCCGGAACCGCGCCCAACGCTCCGCTCGCTCTTTGCGAGCGCGGACGGCCGCTTTCAGGCTCTCCCTCGCACCCCCCGACGCACCCAAACAGGCATCGCGAACTTCTTGTAGGTGCAGGTAGAACACGTCCTCCGCTCTGTCCAGCAGTCCTTTCTCCTGCAAATGTCGTCCCAGCGAGAGAGCCGCCCCGCGCATGGCTGCCAGAGCCATGTGCCAGTAGTGGCGCTGGTTTTCCCGCAAGATGGCGAACTCGCGCGCGTACTTGAGCAGCTGGTTGAAAAGGGG
>CAYXFI010000316.1:0-3250 GCA_964464205.1 uncultured Cytophagia bacterium | reverse complement strand
GCTTTCCACCGTTTCCCCAAGCTCCCTCCAGGTCGGTTGCGCGATGTCAAGACTTGATGAACGGTCTCCGAACTCCGCGAGAAATTCGCGGAGAAGCCGATCTCTCTCGCTCCCCTGGCTCTGCCTCAGTCGCGCCAGCTTGCGGTTCATCTGGAGCGTCAGGTTCTCGGACAATCCCGAGAGGAAATCCGTGCACAGGATCCGAGCCTCTTCCTCACGCGCCCGCAACCCGTAGTGAAGAAGCCCGAGCAGCATGCGTTCGAAGAGCTCCGCAAACGTCAGGCTCCAGCGGTGCAGGCCCAGAAGCTCGTGGGTCAAATCTCCCAGTCTCTCCAGGACCTCGAGTTCGACCGCGCCCGTCTGCGACTTCTGAGTCTCGATCCGCCTTTCCAGCCGACTCACTTCCTCTGCGTACGCGGGTGCGAACCGCCGCCACCGGCGCAGGTTCGCCCAGGGGAGCCAATCCGGATCGCGGGTAACCCGAATCGCCGCTCGAAAGATTCGTACCAGCCAAGGGACGGGCGAGAATCGAGGCAGCCCATCCGGGAAGAACGCGAGGCGCTTGTCCGGCGGCAGGAGACGTGGTGGAATGATCTCGTGCAGCTTGCGGAAGACCTCCCAGCGCGTGAGAGGCCGCCCGGCGTAGAGTCGCGTGACCCGCTCTTTGGCCAGTTCCTCGTGACCCAGGTACCGGAGCGGCTCTCGGAAGGCTCTGCGCTCCACGTGGGGGCCGATCAAGTCGTACCCCAGGGGCGAAACCGGTCGGTAGAAACGCTCCGTGAAGAAGAAACTCGTCCACACCCGATCCGGCGGATCCCGCAGCCAGAAAGGCAGAGGCGGCGGCTCCGCAGGTCTCGCCTGCAAGAGCCAGAACTCGCGGCCGTCCCACGCCCATTCCACATCGACCAGGCCGCCCTCGAAGTCCAACGTCGAAGCGGCCCGAAGCACCAGCGCCCCCAGTTCGTCCCACGGACAGGGTTCGTCGCCATCCTCGCTGAGCGGGGCTGGAAGCTCGCCCACCAGGGCAGTCACCCGGGGACTCGCTCCCGGCCGCCGGGTGTACACCAGCCGCAAATCGAACCCTTCTCCCGCCGTGACCGTCCGGGTATCGCGGGCGGAGGCTTCGATGAGCACGCACTCACGACCCAGAGCCGCTCGCGCCGTGATGGCCACCCCAGACCAGCGAGGTCGGACGGCGCGTTGTACGATTAGGTTGAGCTCGGGACCGCCTGCCTTTCCCTTCTCTGAGAGGTAGCTTTCGACCTGCGGGCTCTGCACAGCGGCTAAGCAGCGATCGATAGCCGCCAGCAGTTCCTCTTCGTTCATCAGACCCACTTCGCTGCGCAATTGACCGGCGAGGCTCACCCCAGGAATGTCTTCCGCAGTCGCGGAGGACCTCACGGCCACGGGCCAGGGGTTGTCGCCGCCAATCCGCTGCAGCCAGGGGCTGAGAGCCTCCCTCAACTCGCCGGAGGCCAGTCCTGGCTCTGCCTTCGCCCGTCGGCTGGTCACGAGCACGAAAAAAGCCGGGACATTCATCCCGGCTCTCGCAAGCCTGGCCAGATTGGCCGCCTTGGCTCCCACCTCCTCCGGCCGCACGACTTCCTCCCCGTCCAGCCCCACAATGCGCACGATGTTTCTCACACGACCGACCACGCCAGAATGACGACCTCCAATTTGCTACGCTCGCCTCCAATCGCGTTCACAGCTCGGAAGCCGCAGCGTCACCCACACCCGACACCTGCCACGTCGCGTTTCGGCCGATTCGTTTCGCGTTGCTCACATCAGCGGCCGACGGGCGCGGGAGTCTGCTTCACAGCCTGCTTCAGAGCGTTCTTGTATTCCTGCACCAGCTTCTTGATCTCCGGATCCTCACCCACCTGCTTGTCGAGCGCCCGCAATTCGCCTCCGGCCATCTCCCATTCGCCGGAGTCCGTCCTCCGCAGGACCGCCTCGCCGATGTACTTCCCCTGAGTACCCACCACGCAAAGGATACCCCACTGGCTCTTCCACGGTCCCCGGATACGGTACGTGCTGCGACCCGCCACCACCAGATCCACACCAGGCACCTGCCGCAGGAACTGCTGGGCCTGGGAATCCGTGGCGTACACCAGAGCCACAATCAGATCGCACTTGTCCTTGAGTTCCAACACCACCGACTTCGAAGCGGCCACGGGATCGTCCTTCGTCCACCACTGCGGCGGGGCCAGGCCGAAGACCGGCAGAGAAACGATGCTGACGCCGAAGATGCCCACCGCCGGGCCCTCCGGCCCCCACGGCCGGACAATTCGGTACGGCTTCGCGAAATCGAGTGGCTCGCCGTTGGCTCGACGAAGGTTGCAGGTCACGAACGGCACGTTCCAATCGGCCGCAGCCTTGCGCAGGAATTCCGGCCCCAGCCGCAGGTCCGCTTCGCTGAGATTCACCGCCTGGTAGCCGATTCGGTGGTAGGCTTCCAGCAGGAAGCTCGTCTTCAGTTTCGAGCGGGCGCCCCGGTGCGCGAAGCCCCCAGCGTCGACCACCAGCACCGGGAGACCCTCAGCCGCCTTCTTCCTGATGTAGCTGGCCCTCCGAGCCAGCCCGCCCATGCGGTTCGACTTTCAGCCGCACGGCTCCAGGTATCCGGCCGTGTCACCAGCGTACAAGATGCGCAGCTCCGATGAGCCGCCGCCAAGTCCGGCTGGCAGGTAGGACCACAGCAGGAAGACCATTGCAGCGATGGACACGATCCACAGGAAGGCAACGACACGCTGAACAGGTCTCATGGCTACCTCCCGAAGGTTGCCTCCGGTTCAGCTCCCCCAAAATGATTCCGAGCCGCCCCAAAACACAAAAAGCCCGCCACTTCCTGGGGGCTCTCAGGGGCAACCGGTTCTGTACAGAGTGCCGAGGGCCGGACTCGAACCGGCACGCCCCATACGGAGCGAGGGATTTTAAGTCCCTTGCGTCTACCAGTTCCGCCACCCCGGCGCCAAGCTGACACAAAAAGAGGCGGCGAGCGGATTCGAACCGCTGAATAGAGGCTTTGCAGGCCTCCGCCTTAGCCACTTGGCTACGCCGCCTTCAAGTGGAGCGGGAGACGGGACTTGAACCCGCGACCCCCACCTTGGCAAGGTGGTGTTCTACCGCTGAACTACTCCCGCATTTGCGATGCCAATATAAACATCCGGGTAGTTCGATGCAAGAGTTTTTTCGGGCAGGGCTTCCCCCCATTTTTCACAACAGTACTCCAGTCCCCCGTCGGAATGAA
>CAYXFI010000315.1:0-5100 GCA_964464205.1 uncultured Cytophagia bacterium | reverse complement strand
GCGGGCCGCGTGTTGGTGCGGGATTCAGCCCCGTCGCGAGAACGCCGGGAGGTGGCGGCGACTGTCGGGGATGTACTTACGCGGCATTTGTTTGTTCGTAGGGTGGGACAACGCAGAGGAACGCGATGATCACGGAACTCGACCAGATTCTGGAAGAAGCCACTCGTTTCGGTCCTTTCCGCGTGGCGATTGCGGGTGCTGGGGATGTGGCCGCGCTCTCGGCCGTGGCGGAGGCCCACGCAAAAGGACTGGCCCGGGGTGTGGCCTTCGGCGATGCGGAGAGGATCCGACAGATACTGGAATCGGAGGGTCTCGATCTGGCTTGCCTGGAGTCGGTGGAAGATGAGAAAGACGACGCGGTAGCGGCGCAGCTCGCGGTGGAGGCGGTGCGCTCCGGCCAGGCCGATCTGCTTCTGAAGGGGAAGGTGAAGACCGCTACCCTCCTGCGAGCCGTCCTGGACGCGGAGAAGGGCTTGCGCACGGGCCGCCTCCTCAGCGATGTCTTCCTCTTCGAGAATCCGAACCGCTCCTCCAGCAAGCTGCAGATGATCACCGATGGGGGAGTGACGGTGAAACCGGATCTCGAGCAGAAGCTCCAGATCATCCAGAACGCCGTCGAGGTGGCTCACGCCCTTGGGAATGCCGAGCCGAAGGTGGCCATCCTTTCGGCGGTGGAGACCGTGACGGCCGCCATCCCGTCCACTCAGGATGCCGCGATCCTCACCCAGATGTGGCGGCGCGGGCAGATCCGGGGCTGCGTAGTGGACGGTCCCCTGGCTCTGGACAACGCGGTGTCGGCCCAGGCTGCCCGCACGAAGGGGATTGACTCCCCTGTGGCTGGCGACGCGGACATCCTCGTGTGTCCCGACATTGAGTCGGCGAACATGCTGGCGAAGAGCACGACGTATTTCGCGGGTTTTCGACTGGCGCACGTGATCATGGGGGCCGCTGCGCCGGTGCTCATTCCGTCCCGCTCCGACACAGCGGACGCGAAGTTGATGTCCATCGCGCTCGGCGCCCTCGTGCTGGCCAAGCGGCGGGGAGGGTGAACCTTGCACGAAATGTCCCTGATGACCGCGCTGCTGCGAGGGGTTCAGTCCAAGCTGCGGGAGGTCGGTGGCAATCGGGTGCGGTCGATCCGCCTGGCGGTGGGCTGGCTGTCGGGGGCGGAGCCGGAGTTGCTCGAGAGCGCCTTCAAGGCTCTGGCCCCCGGCACTCCGTGCGAAGGGGCAGCGCTCATCATTCGGAGGCCACCACTTCGCCTGCGATGTTTCAGCTGCGGAAATGTGAGCGAACTGGAGGGTTTCGCCCTTCAGTGTCCCGCCTGCGGGAGCGCCGATGTGGAGATTGAAGGCGGGGACGAATTGCTGATCGAGGAAATGGAGGTGGACTTTGGCGACGCGCAAAGTGCCAGTCTACGAGAAAATCCTGAAGGCAAATGACTACGTTGCTCAGCAGAATCGGCGCCTATTCGATGCCAATGGAGTCACCGTGGTCGGTCTCGTCGGGGGACCCGGATCGGGCAAGACGAGCCTCCTGGAGCGGACGCTGGAAAGCTTCGCGCGCGACGGCCTTCGGGCGGCGGTGCTTGTGGGCGATCTGGCCACGGCCCGGGACGCCGAGCGACTGGGCCGCTTCGACATCGAAGCCGTACAACTTACCACGGGCGGTGCCTGCCATCTGGAGGCTCAACAGGTTCACGAGGCACTGAGCGAGGTTTCGCTGCAGGACATCGATTTCCTCTTCATTGAGAACGTAGGGAACCTGGTTTGCCCGGCTTCCTACGATTTGGGAGAACACGTGCGCGCCGTGGTGCTGAGCGTGGCCGAGGGCGACGACAAGGTCGCGAAGTACCCGACGATCGTGCGCGGCGCCCAGGCCCTTGTGCTGAACAAGATTGACCTGCTCAGTAGCATGGAGTTCGATGAGGACCGAATCAGAAAAGACCTCAACGGTGTGAATCCGGCGGCGCGTCTGATCCGACTGTCGTGTCGGACGGGGGACGGACTGGAGGAGTGGATCGAATACCTGCAGGAGGTGCGCGGCGGATTGAGCCGGGCATGAAGAGCGTGCGGATCACAATTTCCGGCATCGTGCAGGGAGTAGGCTACCGGCCCTTCGTCTACCGGCTGGCACACCGGTACGGCGTGCGCGGGCGCGTGCGGAACACCGCAGTGGGCGTGGAAATCGAGGCGGAAGCTGATGACGGTGCGCTCGAGGCCTTCGTCGTGGCCCTGCGGGACCAGCATCCGCCGCTGGCTTTCGTACTGGACTTCCGCGTGGACCAGGACACTGCGCGCGGTTTCCCCGATTTCCGAATCGAGAAGAGTCAACCGCAAGAGGAGCGACGAGCCGTTGTTCCTCCCGACATCGCCACCTGCGATGATTGTTTGCGGGAGATCTTCGACCCGGGGGACCGACGTTACCGCTACCCTTTCACGAACTGCACAAACTGTGGTCCGCGGTTCACCATCACACGCGACATCCCCTACGACCGTGCCAACACGTCGATGGCGCGGTTCCGGATGTGTCCCGAGTGCAGTCGGGAGTACGAGGATCCGCGGGATCGTCGGTTTCACGCGCAACCCAATGCCTGCCCCGTGTGCGGGCCTCAGCTGGAAGTATGGGACGCGCTCGGATACCCGCTCGGCGACGTGGGCGACCCCATCGATTTCGTGGCGGATCGGCTCGCCGAGGGGAAGATTGTGGCCATCAAGGGCTTGGGTGGCTTTCACCTCGCTGTGGACGCGGAAAACGAGATGGCCGTCCGCGCCCTCCGCGAGCGGAAAGGGAGAGAGGAGAAGCCCCTCGCGATCATGGTGCCGGACGTGGAAGCGGCGTCGCAACTCGTGATGCTGGATGCCCGCTCGGAGGAGCTGCTGCAGTCGCCCCGCCGGCCGATCGTGTTGCTGCCGAAACGGGCAGATTGCCCCGTGGCCGAGTCGGTGGCTCCCCGAAACGCTTTTCTGGGTGTGATGCTCCCGTACACGCCTCTTCACCACCTGCTTCTGAGAGATCGCTTCCGCGCCCTCGTGATGACGAGCGGTAATTTGAGCGAAGAGCCCATTTGCATCGACAATCGGGAGGCGGTGGAGCGGCTGAGCGGGATCGCCGACTTCTACCTGGTCCACGACCGGGACATCCTGGTGCGATGCGACGACTCAGTGGTGCGCTGGGTGCCTGGGGGTGCCGGTTTCCCCATCCGGCGGGCGCGGGGCTTCGTTCCTCAACCAGTCGTGTTGCCCTGGGAGCTGCCGGCCACGCTTGCTGTGGGCGCCGAGTTGAAGAACACCGTGTGCCTAGTGGAGGGGAATCGAGCCACATTGAGTCAGCACGTGGGCGACTTGGAGAACCTGGAAGCGCTCGAGTTCTTTGAGGAAGTGGTGGCTCACCTGCAGTCGATTCTGCGCGTGGAACCCCGGATTCTGGCGCACGACCTTCACCCGGACTACCTGTCGACTCAGTGGGCTGAAGAACGCGGCGGGGAAATCGTGCGAGTCGGCGTGCAACACCACCACGCGCACGTAGCTGCCTGCCTGGCTGAGCACGGTGAGGAGGGGCCGGTCATCGGTCTCGCGCTGGACGGTGTGGGCTACGGACCGGACGGCACGGTCTGGGGCGGGGAGGTGCTCGTCGCCGACGTGCGGACTTTCCGGCGAGTGGGGCGATTCCGACTCGTTCGGATGCCCGGCGGGGAAAAGGCGATCCGCGAGCCCTGGCGGATGGCGCTCGGGTACCTTGAGCTTGCAGATCCCGACTTGGCGGAATGCGCAGCAACGGGAATCCTGGGAAGGGAGGAAACCGCCGTGCGCGCCGTGCTGAGCGCGCTGCGGGCCGGCCTCAACGCCCCGTGGACGTCGAGTTGCGGCCGCCTGTTCGACGCCGTTGCAGCCATTGCGGGACTGCGTGCGGAGGTCTCCTACGAGGGGCAGGCCGCGATGGAGCTGGAGATGGCGATGTACCGGGATATCCCTCCGGACCGAGCGCCGGAGGTCGACGTGCAGCCGTACGATTACGCGATCAGTCATGAGGGAGGCTTGTGGGAGCTTGACTGGCGTCCAATGATTCGGGGCGTTCTGGAAGACCGCCGCAACGGGAAACCATTGTCGGAGATCAGCTTGAGATTTCATCGCTCAGTAACCCTGGCGCTGGCGGAGCTCGCCGAGAGGGTGCGGGGTGAAACGCAGCTCCGGACCGTCGCTCTGAGCGGGGGCTGTTTTCAGAACCTGTACCTCACCCAGGCGCTCCAGCGGGGGCTCGCGTCGCGGGGGTTCCGGGTACTGGTGCATCGCCTCGTACCTCCGAACGATGGGGGGATTTCGCTAGGCCAGGCTGTGGTGGCGGGTCTAACGGCCGAAATCGACTGAAAGCACGTTGGAGCTGTGAGGATCGAACCGTGACGGACAGGGAAGAAGCAACCTGGCGAGCCACTCTGCCGCCGGGGCTCGCGGAGCTTGACGAGGTAGTCGAAGCCTGGAGGCGGGGTTTGGGCGAGCGCCTCGTGGCAGTCGTGCTCTTTGGCTCGCGCGCTCGAGGGGAGGCAAAAGAGCAGAGCGACTGGGACGTACTTCTGCTGGCTCGAGCCCTTCCGTCCCGCTTCTGGGAACGGTTGAAGATGCTCAAGGGCATGCTCCCGCTGCAGTGGAGAGGTCGGATCTCGCTGATCGCCAAGACTCCAGAGGAATTCGAGTCTGGATTCAGCTCGCTGTATCTCGATCTCGGGGTCGATGGAGTCGTACTGTACGATCCGACTGGCTACGCAGCCGCCAAGCTTGCGCGTATTCGCGAGATCATAGGCAAGCTGAGGCTACGTCGCGAGCGTCACGATTGGGGCGACATGTGGATCTGGCAGGATTGGCCAGGACCGGATTGGCGGATTGATTGGGACGTCTGATGGATCGCCAGTCGACGACACGTGCGTTGCCTTGGCTGCTTGGGGATTGGGGCTCGGTGATAGAGGTCGTGACATGACAAAACGTAGGCGGAACCGGTACGAGGGAGTCGACTTTCAACGGGAAGATGCGGCAAGCTCGATAACGAGGTGAACGGACATGTGCCTTGGTGTGCCAATGCGTGTGTTGTCTGTAGAAGGCGATCGTG
>CAYXFI010000314.1:2863-5157 GCA_964464205.1 uncultured Cytophagia bacterium | reverse complement strand
GAAGCGCCGAGTCCCCGCGTCAGTCCAACGGACCGAGGCCACGAACCCTGAAGGAAGAGCAAGAACAGGCTCCTTGGGGGGGCTTCTCTCGTACGGGCGATGGTACTCCCGTAGGGTTGGGGCCGTCCGGCTTGTCACCTTTTCGGCGCCAGTACATCTAATTGTTACGGATTCCGAAGCCATACGAGGAGAGGCCGAATGCAGCAAGCCAGGCAGAGGAAAGTCATCATCTTCACCACACCGACGTGCAGCTGGTGCAGGGCCGCCAAGCAGTACCTGCGGCAGAAAGGAATCCGCTTCAAAGAAATCGATGTCTCCCGCGATCAACGAGCCGCACAGGACATGCTCAGGCGCACGGGACAAATGGGTGTGCCTGTTCTTCTCATTGACAATCGCCCTGTTGTAGGATTCGACAGGGCCAAAATCGACCGGCTACTCGGGCTCAAGTAACGAGGAGGTAGGGTTCGGATGACGATTCAGCCGCTGGACGATCGAGTTCTCGTGGAGGTCCTGGAAGAGGAGGAGCAGCACTCCGGCCGCATCATCATTCCCGACGTGGCAAAGGAGAAACCCCGCATCGGTAAAGTCCTGGCTGTGGGCACGGACGAAGACCTGCAGGAGAAGATCAAGGTCGACGACAAGATCCTCTTCGCCAAATACGGCGGCGAAGAAATCCAGCTCGATGGAAAGGACCTCCTGGTCATTCAGCGTTCAGACATCCTGGCGATCATCAAAGACTGACGCCCGTACCAGCCCACGCGTGGGGTGGGGGAACAAGCTTCCTCCGCCCCGCGTGGACTCGCTGGATTTGCACTTCCTCTTTTGCCATCTCCAACCCGCATCATAGCTCCCGACTTCCCCCCTGCTTTCTCGCGCCTCGAGTGCTCCCAACGGTTACGGCTGTACCCCTGGAATCAGATTCAGCTCGTCCAGCTCTCGGTCGGACCTGGCGACGTAGGGGATGTACCCGCGTTCCCGAGCCCGCCGTCTGTAGTCGTCGATCCGCCCCGCGTTTTCGCCCGCGTACCCGCTACCGTCATCCACGTAGTCCACCGAGAAGACGGGCTTCCCCGCCCGGCGCACACGGTTCAGCAGTGCCAGACGCGGCGTGGTCACGGCTGCCGGCAGCAGCACGGTGCCGTCGTAGTACAAATCCTCAGCCGCCCACCCGTCCACGAGCCGGAGCAGTCGGCCGGAGTGGTCGTACTCCATTAGCCCCTCCCCGTTTTGCGGGACCAGGCAGAAGTCCGACCCAGCCAGCTTCTCGCACAAGTCAGCGATGTCTTCCACCAGCCGGATCATCCGTCTTGCCGCATCCTCGACGTCCAGCACCAGCTCCTCATCGTTCTCCGGGTCGCTCCAGTGCTCGTAGGCGTCCACCCTATCGAGGTACAAGCCGGAGAATCCCCGCTCAATGATGCGCCCGACGTACTGGAACACGATCTGGCGCCATTCGGGGCGCCAGTACTGAACCGCCCAGTTGCCGGGCCAGTACTCGTTCTCCTTCCCGAGCCATTCGGGCGGCTGCTGCTGCCACTCGTCACGCCAGTAAAACCGGTACTTCTCCGCCTCGCCGATACTGATGTACGCCAACGTAATGACGCCGGAGCTCCGGATGGCCTCCACCGAATCAGCGGGAAGCAGTCCATCCTCAGAGCCTTCCCACGAGTAGTCCAGGACGGCAAGGTCGAAACCAGCCCGCGCCACTTCGGTGGGATTGACGTTCTGCAACTGGTAGCACCAGCTAGCCACCTCCGCCAGCGGCGACCCTTGAGCGGGTGCATTCACATCCTTCACCCTGCGGCAGCCGGAACCCACAGCCGCAACCAGCACTACCGGTAAAACCCAGCGTGCTACGTTACGTGCCACTCGCACCACCTTTCGTCGCGCCTACACGTTTTCTTGCGGACGACCCCGAGCCGCCCGAAGAACCCAAGGTGGCCTAACCCTCAACCGTCGCGGTTGGAACGACGGCCGTTGAGAAACGCACGATTCGGGGAGAAGCTGAGAAACAGGACGAGAGCCCGGTCCACCGGGGTACAGCGGAGCCGAAAGCGCTGCGTGAGGAGGATGGTCCCCCCTCGGCGAAGCGAAAGCACAACGCCGCGGGGTAGCGACGATCGCGGCGTGACTCCGAAGTCACCAACATCTATCAGAAAACCGGACTCATTCCCGTTGCTCGAATGCGGCGCGCGAAAAGGACTCCCATTCTCGCGCATGCACAAACGGACGAGAAGGGTCTCAGGTTGAAAACCGCGAGGCAGTAGGCGCCCGTCCCACCGCTAGCCGCTAGT
>CAYXFI010000314.1:0-2763 GCA_964464205.1 uncultured Cytophagia bacterium | reverse complement strand
TCTCAGGTTGAAAACCGCGAGGCAGTAGGCGCCCGTCCCACCGCTAGCCGCTAGTTCCTCTTGCTGCCCAACGATCTGTCTACGGCTTGCAGAGAAGCCCTTCAGAAGCTCGCCTTGACTTCAACGAAGAGTCGGTCCTGTTGGCGCATTCGGCCGAACGGTGTGTCCGGGGCTCCGCCGAAAAACACGCCGCCGAGGGTCAGGTTCAGGGCGTCGGCTGGCTGGTAGTTCACGAACAGCAGCACAAACCTGTCCTTCGTCTGGGTGTTCCACACCCCGATGAGCTGAGCCGTCCAGTAGTCGGCCGGCTGCCATCGAAGGCGACCGGACACCGAGGTGAGAGTCCTCGGCTGTGCCACACCGAGTCCGATTTCTCGGCGCCGTTCCGTCTCCCACGCCTCATCGTAGCGCAGTTGGCGCTCGACCACTCCCTGCAGCGCCAGTGCCAGGCGGTCCGTGGGTGTGTAGTCCAAGGTCGCTACGCCCTGCAGGTGAGGGTTAGGCACGAGCACGTCGTCACCGTCCGGATCGGCCGTCCGAAACCAGGCCCCCTCCGCTCGCACTCCCCACTGACCGAACACCTTCTGCAGATCCGCCCCCAGCACTTGCAGCCGGGGAAAGTAGGGCGTCAGCTCGACCGTCGGCGGACCTGCCTGGGCAGGCTCGACGCGCTGGCGGTAGCTCGGGCTGTGATCGTTCCCCCGGTAGTAGCTCACGGACCAGTCCACTCCGGCCAGCGTGTGCATGAGCCGCAGTCCAAACTGGCTATTCCGCAGATCTCCCTCTGGCAATTCCGGCTCTCGCCAAACCAGCAGCGGACCACCCGGTACCTGGACAGTCCGCGGCACCAGACCCGGAACGCGGTGCGGCAGAAAAGCCGGCACCCAGACGGCCTCCAGCGTGGTTTCGCCCAGGTACATGTCGGCACGCAGAGCCGTCACAGGCAGCCGATAGTCCTCGATCTCAGCGGAGATGTTGGCGTAATCCCAGGGATTGATGTTGTCCGTGGGATTGATCCACTCCGTCTTGCCCCAGAACACGAATTGCTTGCCGAGCCGGAGGTCCAGCCAGTCCCAGTAGAGATCGACGTACAACTCCACCGGGTAGATGTCCACCTGGGCTCCACGTTCCTCGAAAAACCTGTCTCTCCCGTGCACTTCATTCACATCGAAATCGATCGACCCGAACAGCGCCCCGCGATCGCCAAGCGCCTGCGCTACGGTCAGCTGCAAGCGGGCGCCTGTCCGTGTGATCTGGCTGGATTCTTCGAATCGATTGTGGTGGTAGAACTTGACGTACCCGGTCAGCGCAGGCTGTGCAGAAGCGCCGCTCATGCCCACCACGAATGCGCCCAACCAGCACAAAAACAAAACCCTCACGTTGCACCAGCGAGCCGCCCGCTTCATCGCACTCCCTCCTTGCCAGGCCCGGGGTTTCGGACACGCCTCCCGAACGTCGCTGACCCTTCTGCGATCGATCGTCCCGTTCTCAGAGCCTACCCCCTTCTTCGCAGGGAGCGCGGCGAGAAGAGGCTCGGCTTCAACCCCACGTTGATCTGCAGGTTTTCGAAACGCATCTCACTCGTGTGATCGATCTGGACGTCGCGCATGATCATCCGCGTGGCGAACCAGACACCGCCGATGTACTCGTGTTCGGGCACTTCCAGCACTTTCCACAGCTCGCCATCTTTGTCGTAGTACTCCGCGCGGATCGTGGTGAAGATGTCCTTGCGAATCCAGCGGACGATCTTGCTGTATTTCGTGTCCTTCCGGATCTGTTCCGACACGGGCAGACACTCTATCTTGTAGCAGGCGTGCCCGTCCACCTCCTCTTCGCCCAGTAGCCGGTAGGTCCAGTCGCCCAGTTTCGGCTTACCGATATCGTAATAGCTGAAGTCCGACCCCATGAAGTTCCCGCCTCGCCCGCTCGCAGTGATCCGATTGATCCGTCGAAGGGCTGGCAGGTAGAGGTACCGATCGTCGTCCGCGTCCTTGTGCTCGTCAATGAGAAACGCCGTGCCGCGCACGTCGGCGGGCTCGATGAACCGCATCAACATGCTGCTCTCATCGGGATTCTTCTTGCGGGCGTAGAATTTCAGCTTGCGCACGCGCTGCTGCCCCCGGGCGTTGGTTAGGACCATCACCATGTCGCTCTGCATGTCCTTCCAGTCCCCGCTTTTGAGGCTGCGCTCCATGATCTGCCTGGCCGTGAGCTGCTCCTGAGCGCAACCCGGCCGATGCGTCAGCAGCCCAAACGCGATGAGTAAGAACAAACACGTCCTTTTCGACATCTCACACCTCCGTAACACTGTTGCCCGATTGCTCCCGTCCCGCTGGGGCTCGGAGCATCCCGTCCCGATCAACCCCGTTCTCTGCGAAATCTCGGCTTGAGCAGCATGAACAGGACGGGAAGAATGGTCAACGCACCCAGACAGGTCCAGACCATCGTCATGGTGATGAGGAGGCCCATATGCTGGATGCCGCGGAATTCGGACAGCGACAGCACGGCGAACCCCGCAGCCACGGTCAGGGCGTTCAGGAAGATCGCTGTCCCCGCCTCCTCCATCGACCGGACCGTAGCCTCCTCGTAGGTATTCCCCTGCCTCACTTTCATTTCGTAGCGGTGGTAGAAGTGAATCGCGTAGTCCACACCCACACCGATCGCGATGCTCGACGTCACCATCGTCATGACGTTCAGGTCGATCCCGGACCACCCCATGAAAGCGAAATTCAGGAAAATGCCGAAAAACAGCGGCAGGGCATT
>CAYXFI010000313.1:0-5163 GCA_964464205.1 uncultured Cytophagia bacterium | reverse complement strand
CTTTGTACCCTTTCAAATCCCAACGACTTACGTCAAACAATGGAGGATTTTCGGTCGAATCTCTGCGATCTGGGTCGGCCACGCCGGAAGGTGTACCTCCAGGGCCTGCCCGACTCGGGCGGGAATAGAACCACGGACATTGGCCCCCGTTTGCCCACACCGCCGAGAGCGCTAGGCGGCAACGCTCCGGCTCCAGAGAGTTGGACACCAGGTGCCGAGAAACGCGGGAAAACGGATGAGGTCAATCCCCGCTTTCCGCTTGCTTGTTATCCCTGATTTCCCTAAGTTTGGCGCCGGAAATGACCCCTTTAAGCCGACCCCGCGAGGCGGCAAGGGGCGCACCGGCGCAGAGAGCCCACGCGTCGCTGCCGCGCAGGGCTTTTTCTCTATCCAGACGAGGTCGGCATGGAGCCAAAGATCAAAGCTCGCCTCATCGACGAGAGGGGCCTGGAGCGTACCATCACGCGGCTTGCGCACGAGATCCTCGAACGAAACAAAGGAACCCGGGACTTGGTATTGGTGGGAATTCGCACCCGCGGTGCGCCCCTTGCTCAGCGGATCGTCGACAAGATTGAGCAGATCGAGGGTGTGAAGGTACCACTGGGCACGCTGGACATCACGTTGTACCGCGACGATCTGCTGCGCCGCCTCAAGCAACCGCGCGTGCAGCAAACCGACATCCCTTTCAGCATCGACGACAAGAACGTGGTGCTCGTGGACGATGTGCTCTACACCGGCCGTACCACCCGCGCCGCACTCGATGCCCTGATGGACTTCGGGCGTCCGGCCCGAATCCAGCTCGCTGTGCTCGTGGACCGGGGGCACAGGGAGCTGCCCATTAAGGCGGACTTTGTCGGCAAGAACATCCCGACGTCGATCGGCGAAGAGGTTCGAGTCCGCCTGAAGGAGGTTGACGGCGAGGATTGCGTGCTCCTCGTGGAGGCACCGGAGGAGAGTTCATGAGCCTTGCGAGCGGCCACCTTCTGGGCTTGCAGGGTTTGCCCAGAGAGGACATCCAGCTCATCCTCGATACTGCCAAGAGCTTCAAAGAAGTGCTCGAGAGGCCCATTCCCAAGGTCCCGACCCTCCGTGGCAAGACCGTCGCCAACCTGTTCTTCGAGCCCTCCACCCGGACTCGGATTTCTTTCGAGCTGGCGGAAAAACGGCTGTCTGCGGACACGGTGAACTTCACGGCGTCCTCATCCTCCGTCCTCAAAGGGGAAACTCTCCGCGACACGGCCCGGAATATCGAGGCCATGAAGGTGGACATCGTGGTGATTCGACACTCAGCGGCCGGGGCGCCGCACTTCCTGTGTCGCCACGTGAAAGCGCACGTGATTAACGCGGGCGACGGCAGACACGAACACCCCACCCAGGCCCTGCTCGACATGTTCACCCTACGGGAGAAGTTCGGTACGCTGGAGGGACTGCGGGTGGCCATCGTCGGCGACATCGCCAATAGCCGGGTAGCCCGCTCCAATTTGTACGGCCTCAAAACGATGGGGGCCGAGGTGGCACTCTGCGGGCCGAGAACGCTGATCCCCGTGGAAGCGGAGCGCTGGGGCGTGCCGATCTTCTACAAAGTGGACGATGCCATCGCGTGGGCGGACGTGCTCAACGTGCTGCGCATCCAGCGGGAACGGCAGGCGGTGAGTTACTTCCCGTCCATTCGCGAATACCACATGCAGTGGGGCATCACCCGGGAACGGCTCGACAAGGCGAAGAAAACCCTCACGATCATGCATCCCGGCCCCATCAACCGGGGCGTGGAGCTGGACAGCGACTTAGCCGACTCGGAACATTCGGTGATTCTCAGGCAGGTCATGAACGGCGTGGCCGTCCGGATGGCCGTTCTGTACCTGCTCAGCGGCGAGACGAGCGTCGACTAATCCCCAGCGTAAGAGGGAACAACAGGTGGACAGGCCGCAAGCGGCAAACCTCATTCTGATCAAAGGCGGAACCCTCATCGACCCGGCGGCAGGCCGCAAGGAGGAAGTGGACATCGTCGTGGAAGAGGGCCGCATCGCGAAAATCGGCCGGGTGGAGGAAGGCGCCTTCAGCGGAGCCGTCCTGAACGCCCAGGGCTGCGTGGTGTGCCCGGGCTTGTTCGACATGCACGTCCATCTCCGCGAGCCCGGGCAGGAATACAAAGAAACCATCGAGACGGGCTGTCGGGCAGCCGCGGCGGGCGGCTTCACAGCCGTGTGCAGCATGCCGAACACCGATCCCCCGGTGGACCGCCGCAGCATAGTGGAGTTCATCCGGGAGCGGGCAGAGGGCCAGCTCACGGCCGTGTACCCCATTGCAACCATCACGAAGGGGCGGCGCGGCGAAGAAATCTCCGAAATGGCCGACCTGGTGGAAGCGGGGGCGGTGGCCTTTTCCGACGATGGCTCGTCGGTGAAGGACACGGGCGTGTTGCGGCGCGCGCTCGAATACTCCAGCATGTTCGGCCTGCCCATCATCGAGCATTGCGAAGACCCGTATCTGGACAAAGGCGGGGTGATGCACGAGGGCTTCGTCTCCACGGAGCTGGGGTTGCCCGGCATGCCCAGTATCGCCGAGGAAATCATCGTCCAACGGGACCTGCGCGTGCTGGGCTACGTGGGTGGCAAGCTCCACATCGCCCACGTGTCCACCGCCGGGTCTGTAGAGCTCATCCGGCGTGCGAAAGAGCAGGGGCTACCGGTCACCGCCGAGGTGACGCCCCACCACCTCGCGCTCACCGACGAAGAGATGCGGCGGTTTGACCCGAACTACAAGATGAACCCGCCGCTTCGCACCCAGCGGGACGTGGAGGCTTTGATCGAGGGTCTGCGCGACGGCACCATCGACGCGATCGCGAGCGACCACGCCCCGCACTGCATCCACGAGAAGGATGAGGTCGAGCTCGAGTTGGCCCCCTTCGGCGTGATCGGCCTCGAGACTACCCTGGGCGTGGTCCTGCACGTGCTGGTGGAGCAGAATGGCTTCAGCCTTGAACAGGTGATCGAGAAACTCACGATTGCACCCGCACGGGTGATCGGCAAAGAAGACACCCTGAGAATCCGCGAAGGAAAAACGGCTAACCTGACCGTTTTCAATCCGAACGAGAGCTGGACAGTTGATCCCGCTCGTTTTCGGAGTAAAGCCAGAAACACACCGTTCCGGGACTGGACGTTGCCCGGCAGAGTTCGCGCTGTGTTCAACCGCGGAATGTGGTGGAGGGAAGAAGAGTGAACGACCGGAACATCGCGAACCTGGGACTTCAATACGTACCCACTAAGGCCTTCATGACCCGTGGCGTGGGCAAGCACAAGGAGAAACTCACCAGCTTCGAAATGGCTCTGCGCAAGGCGGGTATCGCCCACCTGAACCTCGTGCGAGTATCCAGCATCTTCCCGCCGCACTGCAAACTGATCTCACGGCAACGGGGACTCGAACTGGTCCATCCGGGCCAGGTCACCTTCGTCGTGATGAGCGAGAACGCCACGAACGAGCCACACCGTCTCGTGGCGGCGTCGGTGGGGATTGCCATTCCGAGCGACCCTAACTCCTATGGCTACCTGTCGGAGCACCACAGTTTCGGCGAACGCGGACAGGTGGCCGGCGACTACGCCGAGGATCTGGCCGCCAGCATGCTTGCCACGGTACTGGGTGTCGATTTCGACCCGGACGCCTCCTGGGACGAAAAGCGCGAGATCTGGCGCATCAGCGGCAAGATCGTGAAGACGCACAACATCACCCAAACGGCCATCGGCGACAAGGATGGTCTCTGGACTACGGTCGTGGCGGCGGTGGTGCTGTTGCCGTAGTGCCGCTGCATTTCCCGTTGCTCAGAGGAGAAGCCCATGGGTCACCCAAGGCCTACCAAGCACGAGATCCTCAGCTCTCCCACTCTACCATTCGAAGTACGACCGGGTGCAAATGTCAGCGACATCCTCGAACGGATGCAGGGGATCTCGTTTCAGGGGCGCCAGCTGAGTCACGCGTACCGCGTGTGGAAACAAATGCTCAGCGACGAGACCCTGATTCTTTTCGGCCTCGCCGGCGCCATGGTACCGGCAGGGATGCGCAAGGTGATGGCGTATTTGATCGAGAACCGCCTCATCGACTGCCTGGTCTCCACCGGGGCGAATCTGTTTCACGACCTGCACGAGTCTCTCGGCTACTACCACTACCTGGGGCATCCCGACGCCGACGACACGCTTTTGAGAGAGCACAGGATCGACCGGATCTACGACACCTTCGCGGACGACGAGGAGTTCCAGCGGACAGACGAGTTCATCCGACAATTTGCCCGCAAGCTGTCGCCCGACAAGCCCCTTTCCACCCGCGAGTTCTTCTACGAGCTGGGGAAAGAGCTGGACTCGGTGGCCAAGGAGCAGGGGATCTTGACATCGGCGTACCGGGCGGGAGTGCCGATCTACTGCCCGGCGCTGGGCGATTCTTCCTACGGCATCGCCCTGTCCAGCATGGACCCTCGGCAATCGCGCGTGATCTTCGACATCATCGCGGACGTGCGCGAACTGGCGGTATTGGTGTCGCGGGCGAAGAAGACGGGGATCATCTTCGTCGGCGGGGGAACGCCGAAGAACTTCATCCAGCAGGCAGAGGTGACGGCGCAAATCATCGGTTGGCCGGCGGAGGGACACCACTACGCCGTGCAGATCACCACGGACGTACCTCAGTGGGGCGGGCTTTCGGGTTGCACCTTCAGCGAATCCCACTCCTGGGGCAAAATCCACCGTACCGCGCCCAAAGTGGCCGTGCACGTGGACGCAACCATCGCGCTGCCGTTTCTCGCCACCGCTCTGGCCGAGCAGGAGTCTCTGCTTCGAGCCCGGAAACTTCCCGAGCTCACGTTCGAACCCCCGGAGTGAAGAGCTGGTTTGCTCCGCCCGGTCCGCAAAGTGACCGGTCGGACCGGCAGGAATATGGTCGATCGCACAAGGGGGGCGCAGTAGATCCGTGCTGCGGCTCAGCCAGCCCGCGTGCCCTGCCTACCAGCGGGCCCGATGCGGAGCGGGGCGCTGCCCACACGAAAAACGATGGCCAGGTACGACACGGCCGCTCAGCTCGCGGGCGACTCGATGCTGTTCACCCCAGCAGGGTGCAGCTCGCGGACCCGGTCCGAAGCCGCGCCCGGTGCGGGGTTCCAAAGCGGCCGGTGGCTGAAGACCG
>CAYXFI010000312.1:0-5171 GCA_964464205.1 uncultured Cytophagia bacterium | reverse complement strand
GGCACAACAATCGTGCGTACGACTTGCTTGCCCTCCACGTGGCGCTTCACCCTCTCATCGCTGAGGGCAGCCTCCACTACGCGGCCATCGTCTGCGTCCGCATCCACCTCAATCGTCGCCCGTACCTTGCCGTTCACTTGCACCGCCATTTTGATCCTTTCCGTGGCCAACGCGGATTCGTCGTACGAGGGCCAGGGTTGGTCGAAAACGGTGGGTTCCTGACCCAGGCGACTCCACAGCTCCTCGCCCAGGTGCGGCGCGAAGGGCGCCAGCAGCAGTACGAGCGTCTTCACCGCGTCTTCCAGTACCTCCGCGTTCTGTTCCTCCACGGGCACAGCCTGACGGTAGGCGCTGATCTCGTTCACGAGCTCCATGATGCGGCTGATGGCCGTGTTGAAGTGAAACCGCTCCAGATCGCGTGTTACCATCTTCACCGCGTAGTGGCGCTGACGGCGCAGCGATCCCACCCGCTTCGTCTCAGCCCCCCGCGCCGGATTCTCCGCGTATTCGTTCACCAGACGCCACACGCGATTCACAAAACGATTCATCCCATGGATACCCTCGTCGCTCCAATCACCCCCTTCGGTGTAATCCCCCATGAACATCAGGAACAAACGGAACGTGTCGGAGCCGTACTTCTCGATGTATTCGTCGGGATTGACCACGTTCCCCCGCGACTTCGACATCTTGGCGCCCTTGTTGGTGATGACGCCCTGATGCACAAGCCGCAGGAAGGGCTCGTCGAAGTGCACAAGGCCCAGATCGTACAAGACTTTGGTAAAGAATCTCGCGTACAACAGGTGCATCGTGGCGTGCTCCGCACCGCCCACGTACACGTCCACCGGCAGCCACTTGCTCACCACATCCGGATTGAACGGCCCCTTCTCGAATTCAGGGTCCGGGTATCGCAGGTAGTACCAACTCGAACAGACGAACGTGTCCATCGTATCTACTTCTCGTTTCGCCGCGGCGCCACATTTCGGGCAGGTGGTATTCACGAAATCCGGGTTTGTGGCCAACGGCGAAACGCCCCGAACGCCGAATTCGACCTCCTCCGGCAAGAGAACCGGAAGATCTTCTTCCGGCACGGGCACCTCACCGCACTTCGGGCAGTAGATGATCGGGATCGGTGCACCCCAGTACCGCTGGCGCGAGATGAGCCAGTCGCGCAGCCGGTAGTTGACTTTCCTGCGGCCAATGCCCTCGCGCTCCAGGTACTCAATGACCTTCTCGATACCTTCCTGCGACGGAGTCCCCGTGAACGGACCCGAATTGATCATCACCCCCGGCTCCTCGTAGGCTCTTTCCAGAGGCTCCTCGCTCGGTTTCCCGGTGGGGCTGATAACCTCGCGAATGGGCAGGTCGTATTTCTGTGCGAACTCGAAATCGCGTTGGTCGTGAGCAGGCACCGCCATGATGGCCCCCGTTCCGTACGTCACCAGCACGTAGTCGGCGATCCAAATGGGCACTCGCTCCCCGTTCACTGGATTGATAGCGTAGGCCCCCGTGAAAACTCCGGTCTTCTCCCGTTCGGTGGAAGTGCGCTCAATGTCCGATACTCTTCTCGCCTGCTCCACGTAGCGCTCCACTTCCTCCCGTTGCTCTGGCGTCATGATCTCCTGCACGTAGTCGTGCTCGGGGGCCAGCACCATGTACGTCACACCCCAGAGCGTGTCCGGCCGGGTGGTGAACACGGGCAGCTTCTTGTCCGGATGCCCGTCGATCAGGAAATCGATCTCGGCTCCCTCGCTGCGGCCGATCCAGTTGCGTTGCATTTCGATCGTTTTCTCGGGCCAGTCCAGCTTCTTGTGCCCTTCGAGCAGCTTCTCGGCGTACTCCGTGATCTTGAAAAACCACTGCACCAGATCCTTCCGCACCACTTCCGTGGAGCAGCGTTCGCAACGACCGTCGATAACCTGCTCGTTGGCCAGGACCGTCTGGCAGCTGGGACACCAGTTGACAGGGGCCTTCTTTCGGTAAGCGAGACCGTTCTTGTAGAGCAACAGGAAGAACCACTGGGTCCACTTGTAGTACTTGGGGTCAGACGTGTTGATTTCTTTCGTCCAGTCGTACATCGCCCCGATGGCCTTGAGCTGCTCGCGGATCTGCCGGATGTTCTCCGCGGTGCTCACGGCCGGATGAATGCCCATCTTGATCGCGTAGTTCTCAGCTGGTAAGCCGAACGCGTCGTACCCGATCGGCTCAAATACGTTGTATCCCTGCATCCGCTTGAACCGGGCGAAGGTATCGGTGGGACCGTAGTTGTACCAGTGACCGATGTGCAGGCGATCCGCCGACGGATAGAGGAACATGACCAGCACGTAGAGCTTGTCCTGCGTTCGGCTCATGTCGGTGTGGTAGACGCCGTGTTCCTCCCACCAGCGCTGCCACTTCTTTTCCACTTCGGCGGCGGCGTACACCTCGTTCGACCTGGGCATCTTCACTCCCACCCCTTTTGTCGTCCCTCGTTCTCCCTAAACAGAAAAAGGAGAGACGTACGTCCCTCCCCATCGAAGAACCCTCACCGTGCTCTCAGCTGCCCATTGATTCAGCGTAGTTGGGGCGCCCGGATTTGAACCAGGGACCTCCTGCTCCCAAAGCAGGCGCGCTGACCGGGCTGCGCTACGCCCCGATGCCTTGTGCCTAATCGTTGTTCCAAGCCCCCTCAAAGCACGCGAAATACGCTGATCACCCCCAGACTCGCCAGCGTGATCAACACCCCGGCGATCAACACGCCGGCCACAATCGCCGGCACAGCGTAGCGAAACGGAATGCCAAACACGAAAGCCGCCAACGCTCCCGTCCACGCCCCCGTACCGGGTAGCGGGACGCCGACGAACAGGGTCAGACCAATGGCTCGATACTTCTCCACAACCTTGCCGCGTCTCCGCGTCCGGGCGAAGATTCGCTCGAAAAAACGCTCCCAGAAGGGATACCTGCGAACGTACTGGTACCCTCTTTCCAGGAACACCAAGAGGGGAACAATCGGCACCATGTTCCCTAACGTCGCGAACAGGAATGCTTCTCTCCAGCCCAGACCACCTCCGTAGGGTGGACTCGCCATGGCCCACGGAATCGCGCCGCGCAGCTCAGTGATCGGCAGCATGGAAAGCAAAGCAGTCAGCCAGGTCCTGGGAATGCCGGAAAACAGATTGACGATCTGCTCGACCATCTCAGCTCCACCGCAGGAAATGAGAAAAAATCAACCGAAGGAATCGCAGTGTGTCCCGCGCCCGCGCGATGTGGCTCGTCGCATTCCCGTCGCCTTCGTCGTACACGCTCGCTACAGGCCAGCTTGCGATCCGCGCTCCCGCCTTCGCCGCCAGCAGGATCATCTCGCTTTCGATTTCGAAGCGACGGGAACGCAATGGGAGCTGCTGCAACAGTTGGGCCGAAACAGCCCGCAAACCGCATTGAGTGTCGCGGATTCGGCGCTGGCAGGCAACCGAAACCACCAGAGACGACAGCGAATTGCTCAGCCACCGGTCACGAGGCATCCGACCCGGCTTGTGCATTCGATTGCCCAGGACCAGGTCGGCCTTCCCGGCAACCACCAGCGCCAGCAGTTTGGCCGCATCCTCGGCGCGGTGTTGCCCATCGCCGTCGACCGTCACTACGGCGCGGCACCTTCTGCGCAACGCCTCGGCGAAGCCCGTACGCAGCGCAGAGCCCTTTCCCCTGTTCGTCGGATGAGAAAGAACAATCGCACCTGCGCGACGCGCCAGCTCTCCGGTTCCGTCGTCCGACCCGTCGTCCACCACGATGATTGTGGCGTCCGGGATGTGCTGGGAAAGTTCGCGAACTACCCCTTCGATCCAGGGCCGGCAACGGTACGCCGGCACAACAACTGCCATCTCGCGTCGCATCGGTGCCAAATATAAAGATCCGGCCCCTCAAAAGCAACGATTTTCGGGTACCGTGAGGCCCCCCACAGCCCCTCCCCCTTTTGCGTCTTCATTGCTTGCGAAGTGCGTCCGCTTTGGCTATATTCGCGCCACACGAAGACCCCCGGAGCGACCAGGCATGATTTCCCGACGCGCGCAGGAGATCCCCCCTTTCATCGTCATGGACGTGCTCGAGCGGGCACAGGAGCTCGAGAGAGCCGGTAAGCACGTCATCCACCTCGAGATCGGCGAACCCGACTTCGATACCCCCGTCAAAGTACGCGAGGCGGGTATCCAAGCCATCCAACAGGGCGACACGCACTACACTCACAGCCTTGGCACCGTTGAACTGCGCGAGACGATCGCCGACTACTATCGGCGACGCTACGGGGTGGAAGTGTCGCCGGACCGGATCATCGTGACCATGGGCACATCGCCCGGATTGTTGCTGGTGCTATGCTGCCTTCTCAACCCGGGCGACGAGGTGGTTCTCACGGATCCGTGCTACGCTTGTTACCCCAACTTCGTCCGCTACGTGGGCGGTGAGCCGCGGAGTGTCCGGCTTCTCCCCGAGGACGGCTTCGACGTGCACCCTGATAACATGGTTGCAGCCATCACTGGTCGAACCCGTGCGGTGTTGATCAATTCCCCTGCCAATCCTACCGGCAAGGTCCTTTCCGCCGACACCCTCGCTGAACTGGCCGATCGCCTGGCCGACGGGCCGTACATCATCTCCGATGAGATCTACCACGGCCTCGTGTACGGAGTGAAGGATCACACAATCCTCGAATTCACGGACCGGGCTTTCGTGATCAACGGTTTCTCCAAGTTCTTCGCCATGACGGGGTGGCGCCTGGGCTGGATCGTAGCTCCTCCCGAATTCGTGCGACCCATCCAGAAGTCCCAGCAGAATCTGTTCGTGTGCGCGAGTTCCATCTCGCAGCGCGCCGGTGCGGTAGCGCTGCGGGAGCAGCATCCCGAGCTGGACGAAATGGTCCGCACCTACGACGAGCGCCGTCGCTACATGCTCGGTCGCCTGCGAGAGATCGGACTGGCCGTCTACACCGAGCCTCGCGGCGCGTTCTACATTCTGGCGGACGCTCGCCACATCCACGGCAATTCCTACGAACTCGCGTTCGAGATCCTCGAGAACGCCCACGTGGCCGTGACGCCGGGCATCGATTTCGGTCCCGGAGCCGAAGGATTTCTGCGCTTCAGCTACGCCAATTCGATCGAAAACATCCGGGAGGGTCTGAATCGAATCGAGGCCTACCTTCGCCGTCGCGG
>CAYXFI010000311.1:0-5180 GCA_964464205.1 uncultured Cytophagia bacterium | reverse complement strand
ACAACCTGGCAAACGCAAGGTAGTCAATTCCGGCAGCGTTGTCAAGCGAGCGGGCCGCCGCATTTCTTTGGACGGTAACAGACAGCGGTGGGCAAACGCAGGATGAGAGGGATGAGGCTTGCTCCGTCGGGGCACTTCCTGGTTCAATCAGTGTGGACCACATCTCCGAGCCGGCGGGAGCCTCCCATGTGAGTCCCGCCCTGACCGGCCGATTTCACCCAAAGAGGACTTGGGTAGCGCCGCTGGCGCATGGGGGCCCGCTCGGCTCGGCTCAACCCAGGGTTTGTGGACAGCTAAAGGCATTGCCCTTGGCAGGTCCCGAGCTGGAAGGAAGAAGATACCCCTCCGTAGCCGGATCGACTACAATCACCCCCGTCCACAGCCCGGCAGTCCAGTCTGGCCTGGGAGCCCCTGGCCCGCAGCTACTTCCCACCCGACACCGGTTGCGTCAAGCGCAGCACCGCAATCCTCATCCCCTGGCCCGTCCCCTCGTGCCAGGCGACCCAAGCGCCGCTTGCGCCGGACGCCGCGATGCGCGGCGCTCGTGCGGGCACACCCGGAGGCGAGATTCGCTCAGGTGCACCCCACTTCTGCCCGTCGCCCTCGACGAGGTAGATGCCCCAAGTGCTGTCTGAGGAAGCCGGGCGTCCCGCGTAGGTGATCCACAGGATTCCCGCGCGATCCGCGGCGGCTACCGGCGTTTCGTTGCGCAGCGTCTGTCCGTCGAGACTGATCGCTCTCCTGTCGAGCCAGCGCGGGGTGAGCGGGTCATAACGGGCTTCTTTGTGTGCTCTGAATTGCTTGAGGGTAGCCCCTCACCCGTCCAGTTCCAACTGAGGCAGAACATGCACCAGTGGTTCTGAGCAAAAACGGCTGTTTTGCGCTTTGGGCCTCGGCGGTAGCGAGCGTGCGAGGCCGCTGTTGCCCTGGGATCCGAAGCAAACCTTGGATTTCGCCAGGCGACCCGTGCCGAAGCTGGCCGGGGCCAATCCGCTCGATCGGCCGGGAATATTCCTCGGCGGGAGGTGTTTCTAAGTGTGACTTGGTGCACCGGTGAGCCCTATGACTACTGCATGCAGTACGGACAAGCGACATCACCCAAAATGGACGCGGTTTCGCACTTGCTTTTCTCCACCCCGAGGGGTAGATTTGCGTTCCCGTTTGATCGCGCTACGGACGGACGGCGAGGGGGACGGGTGGTGAATCGACTCGGGCGAACCCGCGTGGCCCGTTTCGATCGGGATGGAGGAATTTCGGGGAGAAGTCGTCAGATAGGCAGGGAGCACAGATCATGGAAAAGAAATACGACGTGATTGTCCTGGGGGCCGGACCGGGCGGCTACGTGGCGGCCATTCGGGCCGCACAACTCGGGATGAAGACAGCCATCGTGGAAAAGGAGAAGGTTGGGGGCATCTGTTTGAACTGGGGTTGCATTCCCACGAAGGCGCTGCTGCGGAGCGCGGAATTGCTGGAGGCCATGCGACGGGCCCAGGAATTCGGTCTTCGGGCCGGAGAGGTATCGTTCGATTTCCCGAAAGTGATCAAGCGGAGCCGGCAGGTGGCGGACCGCCTGGTTCGGGGAGTGGAGTACCTGCTCCGCAAGAACAGGGTTGAGACGATCCAGGGAACGGGGCGGTTTGTCGGCAAGGGGGTCCTCGAGGTTGAGTCGACGGATGGGAAGAAGGAGGTTCAGGCCAGTCACATTGTGGTGGCCACGGGTGCGCGGCCGCGGGCCATTCCGGGCGTTGAGTTCGACGGGAAAAAGATCCTCACGAGTAAGGAGGCCATGCTCCTGCAGTCGCCGCCGGAATCGATGATCATCGTGGGTGCGGGAGCAATCGGCGTGGAATTTGGGTACTTCTACAATGCCTTTGGCACCAAGGTGACCCTGATCGAGATGATGCCTCAGATCCTCCCGCTTGAGGACAAGGAATGCGCGGATGTTGTGGCTCGCTCGTTCAAGAAAGCGGGCATCGAGGTAGTGACCGGTGCTCGGGTGACCTCGGTGAGCAAGTCGGCCAAAAAGGTGAAGGTGACCGTGGAAAAAGACGGGAAACCGTCTACCTACGAAGCGGAGGTGTCCCTGGTCGCCATTGGCGTGCAGGGGAATGTGGAAGGAATCGGGCTCGAGGCCATCGGGGTGGAGGTCGAGAAGGCGTTCATCAAAATTGACGAGAAGTACCGCACCAATGTGGACGGGGTCTACGCCATCGGCGACGTGATCGGGCCGCCGCTGCTGGCGCACGTGGCCTCCCACGAAGGGATTTCTTGTGTGGAGGGGATCGCTGGGCTGACGCCCCACCCGGTGGACTACGACGCTGTGCCCAGTTGCACGTACTGTCGGCCTCAGGTGGCGAGCTTTGGACTCAGGGAGGAAAAAGCGAAGGAGCGCGGTTTTGACGTCCGGGTGGGTAAGTTCCCGTTCCGGGCGAACGGCAAAGCCTTGGCTCTTGGGGAACCAGACGGGTTCGTGAAGCTGGTGTTCGACAAGAAGTACGGGGAGCTGCTGGGCGCGCACATCGTGGGCCCGGAGGCCACCGAGCTTCTGGCCGAGCTCGGCGTGGCCAGAACACTCGAGACGACGTTCGCGGAGATCGCGTCCACTGTGCACGCGCACCCCACACTGAGTGAGACGATCATGGAGGCGGCGCTCGATGCCGACGGGAGAGCGATCCACATCTGAGCCCAGGCGCGAATCGCCTCCGCTGTGGTTACTTGGGCCCGAGAAGATCGATTACGGGATGGCCTGGGACCTGCAGCGTGCGGCCCTGAAGGCTCGGCTGGCCGGATTGGTTCCGGATTTGCTGTTGCTAGTCGAGCATCCGCCGGTCTACACCGTGGGGAAGAGAGGGGAGATGAGCACATCCTGGTGCCGTTGGAACCTTTGCGCCGGCGCGGAGCAGAAGTGTACCACGTCGACCGGGGTGGGGACGTGACCTTCCACGGTCCGGGACAGCTCGTCGGCTACCCGATTGTGAACCTGGCGTACCACCGCAGGGATATCCACTGGTATCTGCGAAAGCTTGAAGGCACGCTGATCGAGTTGCTGCGTCGGTTCGGCATCGAGGCGTCGCGAGTGGAAGGTCTCACCGGAGTGTGGGTGGGAAGTGCCAAGATCGCGACGATCGGCATCAAAGTGAGTCGCTGCGTGACGATGCACGGATTCGCCCTGAACGTGAACACCGACCTGCAACTCTTCGACTACATTGTCCCCTGCGGCATTCACGGACGCACGGTCACGTCCATGCAGAGGCTATTGGGCAGAGAGATCCCGCTGGCCGAAGTGGCTGACGAGTACGGGCGGGTATTCGCACGTGAGTTCGGTTTACGAATCGAGAACACCGAATCTGTGGGCTGGCTGCGGAATCAACTGGCCCAGCTCAATCTTGAATCCAGGTCTGCTTCGGAGTCAGTTTCGGTTTGACTGCTGAGCGGAGGGAGTCGAGCAGTTCGACTACGGGAGGCAAGCGGGGTGGGAGATTCAGCAAATCCCGCTACCTGACTGCCTACCGCTTTACCCTGATGGCCCGCCGGCTGGATCAGACAATGCTCTCCACGCTGCGGCAGGGAAAGAGCTTCTTCCACATTGGCTGTGCAGGGCACAAAGCCGTTCAAGTCGGCGCGGCCATGGCCTTTCGACCCGGCTACGACTGGTTCTACCTGTACTACTGCGACCTGGCGTTCAACCTGACACTCGGGGTAACCCCCGAGGAGATCCTGCTGAATTTCCTGGCGAAGGCGGAAGACCCCTCGAGCGGTGGACGCCAGATGCCGCAGCACTGCGGGCACGCGGCGTTGCGCATCGTGACCCAGTCGAGTCCAACGGGGACTCAGTACCTCCAGGCCGTCGGGGCCGCGACGGCCATGAAGCTGAAGGGAAAGAAAGCGGTCGCCTTGAACTTCATTGGCGAGGGTGGCCCGAACATCGACGACTTCCACGAACGACTGAATTTCGCAGCGGTGCAGAAAGCCCCCTTCGCGCCCGTGGTGGAGAACAACCAGTTCGCCTATTCCGCGCCGATGCACTTGAAGTACGCGTGCGAGAACATCGCGGACCGCGCTGCGGGCTACGGCATTCCCGGGCACGTGGTGGACGGGACGGATGTAGCGGAGGTGCCGGGTGGTGAAGGAGGCGATGGAACGAGCGCGCCGAGGGGAGGGGACCTCACTCATCGAAGCAAAGATGATGCGCGTGGCGGGGCAGTCCGCCCACGACGATGCCCGATACGTGCGGGAGCACGTTCAAGCATCCTGGGCCGAAAAGATGCGGTGCAGCGGATGGAGTCGCGCTTGCGGCGCGAGGTCCTGCGGGAGGAGATGCGACGCGACGAGAGCGTGATTCTGCTGGGCGAGGACATCGGTGCGTACGGAGGCGCGTTCAAAGCGACCAAGGGACTGGTTGATGAGTTTGGGCCGGAACGCGTGATCGATACGCCGATTTCGGAATCGGCCGGCATGGGCTCGACGGTCGGCATGGACCTGTTCGGATTCCGTCCCGTGGACGAAATTCAGTTTGCAGATTTCATCACAGTTGCATACAATCAGGTTGTACGAAGCGCCGCCACCATTCACTACCGATAGGGATTTCCCGTGCCGATGGTGGTAGGGGCGTGGGTGTGCGTGGGGGACGTTCCGCTCGCGGAACCTGGAAGGGCGATTCGCCCACGTGCCGGGACTGAAGATCGTGGCACCAGCAATTCCCCTCGACGCGAAGGGGTTCATCAAAGCCGCGATTCGAGACGACAACCCTGTCTTGTGCTTTGAGCACAGGTTTCTGTACCGGCGGATCAAACACGACCTGCCGGAGGATGAGGAGATCCTCACGGACCAGGAACTGGAGCACAAACGTATCCTGCTGGAGCAACTGGAAGCGCTGGAAGCGCAGATGTACATTGATCGAGCGTTGTCGGAGGCTTTTTTCTGAGGGGGATTTGATCGACTCAGAGACATGGGCGGGGGAATTTTCGCCCGCGGCTGCGTGGTGCTAGAACATCGGCTTCGTCCCGAGGGGACACTTGGGCGCCGGCCAGGAGCGAGGGGGGTGAGTCTATACGTGTGTGTATCATTGTCGGAGGGAAGCCCGTTGAGTTTCCACCAGTTGGACCTTTTCGAGAGTGCCGAGAAAAATCAGAATCGATTCAAACCCGAGTCCAGCACCGTGGATACCAATCGAGTTCTAC
>CAYXFI010000310.1:0-5182 GCA_964464205.1 uncultured Cytophagia bacterium | reverse complement strand
ACGTGATCGCCATGGAAGAGTCGCACTCGGTGGAGGAGTTCGCAGAGCTGGCCTTCGCGGAGGTCGGTTTGGACTACCGGGACTACGTGGAAGTGGATCCGGCCCTGATACGGCCTGCGGAAGTGGACCACCTGGTGGGCGACGCGACCAGGGCACACGAAGAGCTGGGGTGGTACCCCGAGACCACTTTTGGGGAGCTGGTCAGGATCATGGTCAATGCCGACCTCGAACTGGTGGAAAAGCAGATCCAGCAAGGCGAGCTCGCTTTGCCATGAAATGGCTGATCACAGGTGTTGCAGGGTTCGTCGGTCAGCACCTGGCCCGTTTCCTGCTCGATGCGGGTCACGAGGTTCACGGCACCTACTTTCTCGAGGAGGAACTGGAGAAATTCGCGCTAGCGAGCGAGCTCGGACAGCTTCGCAAACTGGACGTACGCGACGAGGCTGCCGTTCGGGACTGTTTCACCGCGGAGAAATACGACTACGCCGTGCACCTGGCGGCGCAGAGCTCGGTTCGCCAGTCTTTTTTCGCCCCGGGTGACACGCTGAAGACGAATCTGCTCGGGACCCTGAACATTCTCCAGGCGCTTCGGAACGCCAGCAGGAATACCAGGCTTGTGTTCGCGAGCTCGGCCGAGGTGTACGGGGCCGTCTCTCAGCACGACCTCCCGTTGAAGGAGGAAAGGCCAGCCAGGCCGCGAGAGCCGTACGGCATCAGCAAGCTGGCGGGCGAACTGCTCTGCGAGTCGTACGTCCGCGCTTTCGGTCTGGAGGTAGCGATCAGCAGGGCGTTCAATCATACGGGGCCCGGTCAATCGCCGGTTTTTGTGGTCCCGGACTTCGCCAAGCAGATTGCGGAGATAGAGGCGGGCTTCAGGGACCCGGAGATCCGAGTCGGAAATATCCGGGTCCGTCGTGACTTCTTGGATGTGCGGGATGTCGTCCGAGCGTACGTCCTGCTGGCGGAGAAAGGAAAGCCCGGCGAGGTGTACAACGTCGCCTCCGGGGTGAGCTATTCGCTGGAGTTCATCCTTTCCGAACTCCTCGCGCTGAGCAAAGTGGAAATCGAGGTCCGTGTCGATCGGGACAAGTTTCGTCCCGTGGACGTCCCGGTACTGCAGGGAGATGCGACGAAGATTCGGAACGAGCTCGGTTGGCAACCGCAGATTCCCATTCAGCAAACGCTCAGGGATGTACTCGACTACTGGAGAGAGAGAATTGGAAAGAAATGACCGCAGAGATTCCGGCTTGATTGAAGGCCGCAAGGTTTTGGTGACCGGCGGAGCTGGTTTCATCGGCAGTCATCTGGTGGACGAGCTTGTAGCGCGTGGGTGCCGGGTGACCGTCGTCGACAATCTGATGACGGGTCGCCTGGAAAACCTAGCCGAATCGATGGACAAAATTGACTTCCGAAAAGTCGATATCCTTTCGGATGAAATCTACCCGATCCTCCACTCGGGCGGTTTCGAATACATTTTCCATTTGGCAGCGAACGCGTACGTACCCCCTTCTGTGGCCGATCCAGAGTACGATTTCAACAACACGCTGCTGACGACATTTCGTTTGCTCGAATTCATACGCAAGAACAACTACCCGGCCGTTTTCGTTGCCAACTCATCCGCAGCGATCTACGGTAGCCCCACAAGGATGCCCATTGATGAGAGCTTTCCGCCGGACCCCATTTCACCCTACGGAGTGAGCAAGCTCGCACTGGAGAACTACATCAAAGTGTTCGCCCAACTGTACGGGATCCGGGGCGCATCGCTTCGCCTGTTTTCCGCCTACGGCCCCCGACAGCACAAGCAGATCATCTACGACTTCATGGTGAAACTGACGCGGAATCCTCACGAGCTGGAGATCCTCGGCGACGGAACCCAGATGCGCGACATCGTGTACGTGAAAGACGTTGTGCAAGCGCTCATCGTGATCGCCGAAAATGGAGCATTGAAGGGGGAATACTACAACGTGGCTACTGGCCAAGGCTACACGACAAGGGAAGTCGCCCAAATCATGTGCGAGCTAATGGGTATTCAGCCGCATTTCAGGTTCACGGGGAAGGTTCGTGCGGGAGACGCGGACAAATGGATCGCGAACATTGACCGCCTGAAGGCGATCGGCTACGTACCCCGATACACACTGAGGGACGGCTTGAAAGAGACCATCGAGTGGTTCCGCAGCATCCACGTTCCAGCCGAGAAGATGGAATGAGCGCCAAACGGAAAGTTCTACTGGTGACGAGGAATCTGGAATTTGGGGGTGTCGAACGTCGCGTTGCCCTCATCGCGGAATTCCTCGACAGGGAGCGGTATGAACCGGCCGTCGCGTGCCTGCGCAACACAGGCCCCTACGCCGAGCGCCTGCGTTCCCTCGGTGTCCCGGTCTACGACCTTTCGGTCCGTTCTCAGCTCAATCCAGCGGTGGTGGGTAAGCTGAAGAAGTTGATCCGCAGTGAGGGGTTCGAAATCGTCGATTGCCACCAGACGCGGGCCAACATCTGGGGGACCAGGGCAGCTCGGGCCGCGGGTGCCCGCGCGATCTTGGCTTCCAATTACCTCATCAAGAACTGGCGGAATCCGCTGCTCAGGCGTCTAGAGATCGGCGGGTTCCGGATCGCGCAACGGATCGTGACGGATTCCCTACAACTGGCTGACGAGATTTCTCGGCGGGGTGGAATCCCTCGCAACAAGTTGGTCACCATTCCCAACGGAGTTCCCGATCCCGTAGTGGACCAGCAAGAAGTCGAACGGCTGCGGCGCGAGTTCGGGTTGACCGGGGATGAAGTCGTGTTCGGAATGGTCGGCCGGCTCGTGCCCTACAAAGGGCAGATGCTCCTGCTGCGAGCGTTCAGCCTCGTTGCAGATCGTCTGCCGCGTGTCCGAGTGTTCTGCATCGGAAAGGAAGGAGAGTCAGGTTACCTGCAAAAACTCTGGGATTTCGTGGATGCGCGTGATCTTCGCAGCCGAGTGGTCATCACGGAGTACGACGGCAATATTCTCTTTTTCATGAGCTTGTTCGATGTCTTCGTACTGCCCTCAAGCGGGGAATCTCTGCCTATCTCGATTCTGGAGAGTCTCTCGCTGGGCAAACCGGTCATTGCTACTCGTATCGGCGGAGTGGAGAATGCCGTGCGAGACGGCGAAAACGGATTCCTGATCCCGGAGAATGGCGAGAAAGAGCTCTCGGAGAGGATGGAGCAGCTCGCTCGAGATGATGGCCTGCGGAGGCGCTTCGCGGAGCGAAGTCAAGAGCTGTACCGTGAAGAGTACCGTCTGGAGAACATGATTCGCCGCATTGAGGAACTGTACGAGACCGTGTACCGCGAAAGATCCTGATGGGCTCGGACGCGCGACTCAAGATCGTCTACTTCAGCTACCTCTACGACCTGTACGAAGGTTCCCTCGGATCGACGCTGAAGGCGAAAAAACTCCTGCAGGGATTGCGTGATCTGGGAGACGAAGTACAGGAGTACTGGCTCAACGCGAAGCAGTACGAGGACGCCAGCGGCGGATCTCCCAAGAGATCGCTCCGGGCCTGGTTGAAGAAGAGGCTCAGTCGCTACCTACACGAGGTGGGAGAGCTCCTGAAGAATCTACGGTACATTTGGAAAGAATGGCAGATCGTGCGGAGCGAACGCCCGGATCTCGTCATCAGCAGGCACGGTGGTTACACCTGCTCGACCGCGATTCTGGCGAAGCTGGTTGGGTTCCCGTTCGTGATGGAGATCGACTCGCCGGAGGCGTACGAGAATCGCAGGTTCTACTCGGACCGGTACTTTCAGCTACCCGGTCTAGTGGAATTGGTCGAACGACTGAATTTCAGGCTTGCCCCGAAGGCATTTGTTCAGACAAACGTGCTCCGGGAGTACGCGAGGCGGCGGGGTGGTTTCCGTGATGGGGAGTTGCGTGTCATTCCCAACGCCGCGGACGAGTTCGACTACGCCTCGCTCAGAAGGGAAGCAGAAAGAGTGAGGGCGGAGCTCGGCTTCACCGAGAAAGATGTGGTCATCGGGTTCGTGGGCTCGTTCCACTACTGGCACGGTGTGGACAACCTGCTGCAGATCATGCGTCGGGTTTTTGGGAGCCCGATGGCAGGCGAGGTTCGCTTCCTTCTCGTGGGAGGCGGTGGAGCCAAACAGGACGAGGTCAGACAGTTCGTCGATGCACGCGCCTCGGGAAACGATGTGGTCATGACGGGATTTGTGAAACCCGAGAGAGTAGGGGTGTACCTCCAGGCGATGGATATTGTCCTGGCTCCCTACCCACCTATCGAGTTCTTCTACTACTCCCCCGTGAAGCTTTTTGACTACATGGCCCACGGCAAGGCCATCGTGGCTTCGAGGTTGGGGCAGATAGAGGAGCTCCTGGTACACGGGCGGACCGGGCTTTTGTGCGACCCGGGGAATCCGGAGGAGTTTGTTCAAGCCATTTCGTGGCTGGTACGGGAGCCGGATTTGCGACGTCAGCTTGGTGATGCTGTAAGGCAGGAGTTTCTACAAAAGCACCGGTGGATCGACCGGGCGAGGGCCCTCCATGAATTCTGTGTAGAAACGGTGCGGGAACATGGCTGGACGAGATGGGAGAATTAACGTTCTGTTTCTTTTCGCCAAGCTGGTGATTGGTGGGGCGGAACGGACGATCATCGACCTGGTTCCGCGTCTCAACCGGGACGAATTCAATCCACTGGTGGTGTGCCTGAAGGAAAAGGCCGCCTTTGGCGAGGAAATGCAACGCCGCGGCGTCCCGGTGATCGAGAAATTGGCGCGCAGCAGGTACGACTTGAGCGTGCTGCCGAAGCTGGCTCGCATCATCCGCCAGCACCGCACCAACGCAATCTACACCCTCGACCACGACAACGCCATATTCTGGGGTCGGGTGGTCACTTTGCTCTTCAACATTCCCGTGTCTCTGACGGTGATCCACACGACGGTGCGGCGGGACGGTTCGGACACCATCAATTTCCTCGGCAAGGCCTTCATGCCTCTCACCGACCGCCTGATCGCAACCGCCGCGGGTTCCTGGCGCTACTTGGTGGAACACCAAGGCATTCATCCGCGGAAAGTTGCGCTGATCTACAACGGCGTGGATCTCGAAGGGATCCAGGAAGCGAGGCGTCGCAAGCGACTGAGCAAGCGGGACTTCGGAATACCCGACGACGCCAAAGTGGTGGGCATCGTTGCGGCGTTC
>CAYXFI010000309.1:0-5185 GCA_964464205.1 uncultured Cytophagia bacterium | reverse complement strand
CCCCTTCAACAAATGGAGCCGCTGGGAGCCCCGCGCGGCCACCACGACCCGGTTCGAACCCAGGGGCAGAGCACTGCCGAGGCTGTCGACCGTGAGGCACAAGAGACGCACGGTGGATTCGACGCGAAGGGTGTCGAGGAGAGAGCACAAAAGGGCGACCGCCCCGCTACCTAGCCGGACACTGTCCCCCCAGAAATGCGTGTAGAGGGCTACCTCGTCGGGAAGCAGCCGTCCATTCAGGCGAGCAACCCGAAGCCCTTCGCCGCGGGGCAGGCGAATCCTGGCCGTCACGGCCAACGGCGAAATGAAGGGCTTCCCACTGCGCGTCAGCCCGAAGACCGAGCGGAAAGAGGGATTCTTCAAGGGTGCGCCCCTCAGAACCTGAATCCCGACCGGCACGCCCTCGGCGCTGAAGAAATCCCCGTTCACCGCGGCGATTGCATTGATTCCAGCGGAATCCGCGGCCCGGAGCATGTGGCTGGTCGTTTCCCGGGCGGCCAGTCTGCCACCGGCCTTCGCCGTACGAAGGTCAAGCTGCGTGAGGTCCACGACCAATACGTGCACGGCCCACGGACCCCGAGGGTCCAGACGCCACCGATGCGTAAGTCCGGGAACAATCGTCCGTTCGTGCCACACACCTGTTTGGGCGACGAGCTCCGCGTAGACCAGCAACCCGAGGAGCACCGCGCCGCCACGCAGCCGTTTCACCTGCTCACCTCGCGAGCAGCGTTGAAGACCATCCGCAAACCCTACGAACCGCCCGGAACCGAGCGGAAGTCCCATCCCAACCCGGTGTCCTGCGGGCCCGGGCCATCCGCAGTCCACAGACGAGAGTCGGCTCGCCTGAACAGAAACGGGTGCCCCAAACTACGAAGCCACGCGCGATTTCGCAAATCCGTCCTGCCAGGGAACTCCTTCTCCACAAAGCTCAACGGCTGGAGGAACACGGGCTTGCACTAACACCACCCCCCTCAATGACACGGCGAAGAACGCCACCCCGCCACACACCGACCTTGCCCTAAACGAGGGGGATGAGTACCTTGTCCCACGGCACGATGAACGGCGTCACTCGCCATCTGTTTTGAGGGCCGCGTTGCGAAACTCAGGAGGGAACCCTTCGATGGAACGGAGTGCTGCGCGGGAAGTCTTCTCACCCGAGGGCTGGTTCTGGCTCGATTCCGCGGATCCTAGACCGGGAAGCCTGGTCGGAGTGGTCCGTGCTTTCGCGCACCTTTTGCTCTCGGGGGGTTGCAATCGACTACTGATTGGATTCGACCACACGATGGATCCGGATCACATCGTCGACCTCGCGGCGGGCGCGGCTCAGCGCCTGGGGCTGGACGTCCGGGTTGCCGACCGTCCTTGCCCACTGCCGGCGCTGGCTCACGCCTGCTCGAGCCACGCCGCCGGCGGCTTGTACTTCTGCGCCTCCCAGGCCACGCCCGAACGGTCCCATGGCCTGCGGTTCCTTCTACCGGGAGGGTCAACAACACCATCGGAGGTGATCCAGCAGATCGCCAGCAAGGCCACCCGCGACAACCCCGCATCTGGGACTGGGGAACCCGTGCCACGTTTCGATCCCCTGGGTCCCTACCTCACGCAATTGGGCGGCTTACTGGACCGCTCCTCCCTGCGCCGCACCAGGCTCCGCATTCTGATCGATCCGGCGGGAGGGGTTGTTGATCGTCTCCTGGAGAGGTTGCTGGCGGAAGATCTCGAGAAGGTGAACACGATCTACGGAACACCTCTGCGGCACTTCTACCACCGCCGCCCACTCGCGATCCCGAGCGAATCGCTCGAGCTAGGGATGCAGGTCGGTAGGGGTCGGTGGCACGCCGGTTTGCTCCTGTCAGGGGATGGCACCGGCGTGGGCGTCGTGGATGAGCACGGTGACTGGGTTCCCCTCGACGGGCTACTTGCGACGGCCGGAGAATTCGGTCTCGGCGAGGGCCTGCGACTCGTGGCGGAGGATCGGCTCGCGCAGGAAGTGGCGGAAGCGAACGAAGACCGAGGGAATTCCGGGCGGGTCGTGCGTTTGCGCCCGCCAGGCCGAGTGTCGTGGGGGAACACGGGGCCGGACGGCATCGCGATGGGGTTGAGACTGGTGAATTGGTTGGCGAAGGGGTTGCAGCTATCTGCGGCCCCTCATCCGCACGAGTTCACAGTCGTGATAGAACCGCACACCGAGGCTGCGGTTCGGCTGGAACGGTTCGCCCAGCAGCTTTCGGAGGACTGGCCGCTCGGCGGGGTGTCGCAACTGACGCGGGTGAGCTTCGCCGGGACGCTCTGGCAAGTACTGTGTGCGTGGCCGCAGGCTCGGGTTCGCCTCAGCGCCGAGCTCTCCGACGCTGGGACCGCCATCCTGGTGCGCGTCAGATCCGAGGAGAGGGAGGCCGGCGAGCGGACCCTGCGCAGCGTCGCCGACGCACTGGAAATGTGAAATTCAGCGGGCTGAGAACCCCAGGCAGCCGCAGGGTAGTCCTGTCGCCCCGACGGCGCACGCGCTTCTGTGCGCGGCTCCGGTGGCGGTCCACGGCCCTCTCCCGACCCACGGATTGCAGCACACGGGCGCGTCCGGGCTCGACGGGGATTTCCGCGTTTTCAGGGAATTGTACGGGCCTCTGCGCACACTCTCAGTCGTTTGCCCCAATCCGATGTGAATGAAAACACGGGGCGGGTACGAGGGCCCGATCTCCTTCCGGTTTCAATCGCTGCGGAGGGGAGTTCACACCCCTGTGCATTCGCCCAAAGCCGCTCTCGAACGAGGTGAGGTTAGCCGCGACGCGAGCAAAATCAAGCTGGGGAGAAGGCGGGGAACTCCATCGCCCGTTTACCTTGAAGGTGGCAGATGACTTTTCAGCACATCGAGGTGCATGCCAGTAGTTTGGACGCTGCGGTGGGCAGAAAAAAGGCCGACCTCCATTCCGTGGCGCTGGGAGATCGGCCACGCCCCCGATTCGCACTCTTCGGTTCCCCCTGTCCCCCTCCCCCTTTGTGCTGAGCGTCCTCAGAGGGCACCGAGAAGTGACCTCTGCTCCCCCTTCTCATGCTCCTGCGTCCGATCACACTTCTACAACGGTCGTGCCACGAGACCGTCATTCAGGGGGTTCCAATCTACGAAGCGACGTCTAAACCATTGAAAAATCGAAAAGAGCCTCCATCTCCAACTGCAAATCTTTCTCAATTGAGGTTCCCTAGCCTCGACGTCCACTATCTGAAACTTCCAACTCCCCGTATGTTGACTTTGTGCAACGTGCCCGCTGATCCCCACCACAGCGAGACTGAAAGCTCGCGAAATTCATTGCAACCTCCCTACCGGAATTGGTGTCTTAGTCAGTGAAGCCCACGGAAGATCCGCGGCCGGCGGTAGGCCGTTGAGAAAGCGGACGAAGCCGCCGACGGTCCGTGGAATCTTGGGCCAAGCAGGCGTGGGAAACCTCCGCAACCCGCGGTACACCCTTTGGCGATGGCATCGGCACTAACCGCTAATTGAGCCCGTTTGGGGCTCTCATCAAACCCGGAGCTTCGGTGGCTCACCACCCTGGCCTCGATCCTGCAACACGATTGTACGTCTGGTGAGCCGGGAAAATGAATGCAACCCAGCCGGCCGGCCTACTTTGGTAGAAAGTATCTCCGCTCGGAGGTTCTGAAAAACAACCCATCCGGCGAGTTCGCTCAGCTCGCCGCTTTTCCGTGATTTGTCGTTCTGAGGAGGTGAAAGAGATGGCGCACAGCCCAAAGGCAAGCACCAATCGGGCCAGCGCTCGAGCAGTGGTTCTTGCTGTTCTGACGCTTTGGCTGGTCTCGCAGCCGACCGGCTCCGCTCCGAGAGAACGTCCCCACAGGCTGAGCATCGTCGTCACCAGTGCTGAAGAAAAGGGATGGTTGGGCGTGTGGCTATCGGACGTCACCCCCCGTCTGAAGCGGCGGTACCACCTGACCGTGGACGAGGGGGCATTCATCGTGGACGTGGTGGACGACAGTCCGGCGGACAAGGCCGGACTCCGCAAGCACGATGTTGTAGTGGCGGTGAACGGCCAGCCCGTACGCGAAGCCGATGACCTCAAGGACTATCTGGACGAGAGCGAACCCGGCGAGAAAATCACCCTCGAGGTAGTCCGCGACAAGAGGAAACTCAAGATCGAGGCGCGGCTGAGGAGCAAACCACGCCATCTCAGACCGTTCACCCCGATGGTGCCGCGACTCGTTCCGTTCCTCGGTAGCGCGGCGGAGACGTACCTGGGCGTCGACGTGCAGGACCTGAACGAAGACTTGGCGAAGTACTTCAAGCTGAAGCGGCCCCGAGGAGCGCTGATCACCGACGTCGAAGAGGACGGTCCGGCCGCCGATGCGGGTCTCAAGGCCGGCGACGTCATCATTCGCCTCGACGAAATCGAAATCGAGGATGTGGAGCAGCTGAATGACGTGTTGATTGACGAGTACGATCCCGGAGACAAGGTGGAGGTGAGGGTGATCCGCGAAGGCAAAGAAAAGACCTTCCACCTCCGTCTGCGGGAGACCAACGTCCCCTGGCCGGATCGAGGCTACAGGCTCTTCCTCGACCGCGACGGGCGAACCCGCTCCTGGTGGATTCCCTGGAGTGAGGAGGATCTCAGTAAGATCCGAGAGAGACAAAACGAACTGCGTGAAGAGGTGGAAAAAGCGCTTCGGAAACAGCTACAGATTGACAAACTACGCGAGGAGTTGGGGCAGGAGTTGGAGAGGAATCAGGAGGAAATGAGACGCGAGCTTGACAGGCTCAAACGGGAGGTCCGCGACCTGAGGAAGGAAGTGGAACAATTGCGGTCACAACTCAGCAAATACGGGGAACCCAAGTAGCACTTCGAGCAGGCATCTCGAGGGGGATTCCGCTGCTCCGGATTTGACAAAACCGCGGGGCGAAACTTGCGAGAGGAGGTTGGCCAACCGAAAGACAAGGCGGGCACACGAGGCCCCGCAGGCCACAAGAGCTGTCACCGAGGCGAATCAACAGGCCCCGGGGGGTTACCCCTTTTCGCCGGGGCAAACAACAAAACCGCGGTGCTGTAACGCCAGTTACCCACCACCGATGCAGGCCCCGGAATCGCGGACCCGGCATCCTCCGACCTCTTGACCCGGGGCACCGTTCCCACCGAATCCCCCGGACAAGGTTGTTCCGCAAATAGACCGGATATCCCCGTCTCCC
>CAYXFI010000308.1:0-5201 GCA_964464205.1 uncultured Cytophagia bacterium | reverse complement strand
GCCGGTTTTTGACGAACGCTGTTCGCCCCCACGAGCGCACCGCTCTGGCGGTCTCGTACGCGCCTTCGGGGAGAAACCTCCGCACAGGTCCCTCTGGAAAGCTCACCGTCTCCCACGGCCCGGGCACAGGAAAGCCGGCGCACCTGCGAGATCGACGCACATCCCTGGGCGAGTCGTACTCCCTCCGTGCCGGTCGCTGATGGGTGGCACGATGCGGTGGGCGCGAATTGGTCGTTCCCACCGCGCACCCCACCCACCCCTTCGCTGGATGCAGCGGAGTTGCGAGTGAGTATTTGTCTCGGTTCTACACCTCGCTCGCCGACCGCCGGGTTGCCGGGGGGGCCGGGCCCCCTGTCCGAAGCGGTTTCAAGGACCAACGCGGCGTCAGATGAGAATTGCCGGGACGAATCCCCGCGCCCGTCCGTGACAAGCTTGATCTACTCCTTGACTTTGCGTAAAAATTTCAATAAAGTTTTGCCGCATGCAGAGGTGCAGCGCGGGAGAGCTCGCGAGCCAAGTGTGGCTCGCGCGGGGAGAGCTGGACTGGTTTTCAAGCCAAAACCAACACAACGTGGAGGAGACCGGCGTATGAGGCACACACTTCCGTCCCTGCGGAGGACATGCCTTGCGTTTCTGGTACTCCTGTTCTTCGTAGCGCCGTCGGGCTGGCGTAGCCTCACCGCGGCCGAGAAGGCCAAAAAAGTGGGCGACGAAACCTGCCTGACGTGCCACGAAGACGTGGGCAAATCTTTTGCGCCAACGCCGCACGCGCAAAAGATGAAAGTCCCGGGGTACACCTGCGAGGCGTGTCACGGTCCTGGATCGCTCCACGCGGAGAGCGCAGATCCAGCCGACATCTACAACCCCGCGACCGACTACGACCCGGTCGCACCAAATCCCTGTCTGAGCTGTCACAACCAGCCGCAGTTCATCTCGGCTACCGGCTCGGCCCACCACGAGCTGGCGGACGGTTGCAGCGACTGCCATCAGGTTCATTCCACCGAGCCGCAGCTGCTCAAGAAACAGGGTTCTGAGCTTTGCGTCGACTGCCATCGGGACATCGGCGCGAAGTTCAGTCTCACCTCTCACCACCCGGTGAAAGAGGGCCTGATGACCTGCACCAGTTGCCACGCCGTCCACGGGGGCGACAACAAGTTCGCCCACACCGACGACGGCCGGGAGCTCTGTTTTTCCTGCCATGCCGACAAAGAGGGGCCGTTCGTGTTCGAGCACGAGCCGGTCAACGAAGACTGCGGCATTTGCCACGACCCGCACGGCACCGTGGCGAACAACATGCTGAAGCAGACCGAACCGTTCCTCTGCATGTCCTGCCATCCGATGCACTTCCACACCGGCATCGCTGGCTACGCCGGTGACTTCGTCAACCCGCTTCATCCGGAGCGCGGAGGCAAATCGACGCTGGACGGTTTCAAATCCAGCATGCTCACCAAGTGTACCCAGTGCCACACGCAGATCCACGGTTCGGACTTGCCTTCGGAGTCCATCTCGAGCCGCGGACGCTCTTTGACCAGATAGGAGGGTAGACGACGATGAGAGACAAACGACGTGACCTCACCGGTGCGGTCGCTGCGTTCGTCGCCTCCCTCGTGCTCGTCGGCACAGGGGCGTTCGCGCAGCAATCCGCAACCACCTGGCAAATCTGGGTGGGTAGCCACTACTCGGGTCTGAAGGACTACGCCGAGAAAGTGGCAGAGTTCGACTGGGGAACGAATTCCCCGGAGTTTGCCGCCAAACTCGCTCACCGGGCGGGCAAGAACGCCGTGGAAGTATCGGGTTTCTACTACGACCCGAAGAGGATGGGGTTAGGCGGATCCGCCGCGCTGGGCGACTGGCTGAAGGCGGACATCTCCTTCCGGTCGTTCTACCGGCGTCTCCAGAACGACCTGCTGGAGAACCTCTCCGTGCGAGAGGCCAAGGACCGGACGGGGACTAGCCCCGGCGGGAAGATGATCACGCACGACAACCCTGCGCCCGGGGCAACCTACGGCTACACCCGTCGTGAGATCAAGACGAACGTGGAAGCGCAAATCCCCGGGCTCAAGGCGCTGAAACTGCGCGTCGAGCACCGGTCGATCCTGGAAGAGGGCAACCAGCAGCGGCTTGCGGCCATGCACTGTTCGTCGTGTCACGTGCAGGCCATCGACATGAAAGTGGACCGCAAGACGCACGACATCGCAGCGGGCGCCGATCTCGACGTCGGACCGGTCACCCTCTCCTATCGAGCCCGTGTCCGGCAATTCCGCGACGACGCACCGATCTACGAAGTTCAGTACGACACGGCTCAACACCCCGTGACCGGTGCGCTCGTCGAGGAATTCAGCTCCCGGGAGATCTTCAGCGGCCAGGTCGTGCCCATCAATAGCCCGCTGCAGGTAGATCAACTCTCTCACACCTTCAAAGCCAAGGCCCGGCTCGGGGCGGGCACCGTGGTCGCCAGCGCCGTCACCAGTCGAGCCAAGAACAAGGTGAAGAGCCTGAACGTGAAGACCAACGCCGCGAACCTGCGAGTGACCTATCCACTCTTCCGCAAGCTGAAGGTCGTGGCGCAGGGATCGTACGATCGGATCAAGAACGACCCGGTTTTCATCGACCTGCCTGCCTGGCGAGAGGGTCGCGCTGGCGGCGGTCAAGACTTCGACTGGTGGCGGTACTCGAACCTTTCCCGGACAGCCCTGGAAGCCTCGGCCCAAATCCTCTACGTACACAACCGGGCCGTGCGGTTTTCCCTACTGGGAGGGGCTGGCCGGGTGACCCGGGACGACTACCCCTACCATGGAGCCAGTGGCAAAACGACCACGATGAAGCTCCGTCCGGAGCTCCGTCTAAAATTCGGCCGCAGCCTGACGGCGCGGCTCCGCTACGACTTAGCGGTCACTGACAACCCCTTCGCCCCGTACAACTATTTCTTCGAACGCTCGGGGCACACGCTCACCCCTCTGCCGGACAACAAGCTGGTATTCTACTTCCAGCGTGATCAGCTCAGATACGGCAACATCACCAGCCTACCGACCCTCGAGCAGGGCGTGGACGTGCGCTTCACGTTCCGCCAGTCCTCAAGGGTGAAGGTGACGGCTGGAGTGAAAGCGACCATCGGCACCAACAAGGACAACAAAGAGCTGAGCTTCCGGCATCGCAGCCTGCAGCCTCAGTTCGGCGTCGCCCTAAGCCCAAGCCCGGAGTGGTCTCTCTTCGTGGACTACTCCTTGATCCTCGAGGACCAGAACGGGCTCCTTTCGGTGCCGATGATGGACGGCTGAGGGGGTCATCTATTCGGCGTCGGTGGCGCCGTTAAACACTACGGTTCGCTGTACGGAGACACCCGCTACACCTCCATCTCGAACTTCCTGAGCGGCGGCATCCGGTACCACGGACAGAAGCTCAGCGGCGGATTGACGCTGAGCGTGATGCAAAGCCGCGCCGGCATGGATCGTATCTTCATGCCGGAGGCTCCTCACGAAGTGTTGGAGTCCATCGAAGCCGCCCGCTACAGTTACTTCATGGTCAACACCTACTCCGACCTCGGCTACGTCTACATCAACGCGAGCCTAGGTCTGGAGTACAGGCTGACGGACCGCCTGGCCGTCACGGGCAACGTGGACTACTACTACCTGCGCGATGCGGCCGGGTACGTGTACGGCAACGAGACGGGTTCGTTCACCATCTTCCGAACCGGCTTCAAACTGTACAGTCCAGCGGAATAGCCCTTTGCCCCGCACGAGCCAGCACCAGCACGGCGGCCCGGCGATGTTCGCCGGGCCGTTTGTTTTTCTGTGGAGAAAACAGACAGTTGAGAGGAGAAGTCAAGGAAAGTAGATCGAGCGGCTGTTCCCGCGTTCAAGTTGCTACGGGTGGCGTGGAACCATCGGCATTGGCAGCGCGCGCCCCCTCTACAATCGCCTTCGCCACCGCTTCGGCCGCGAGCGCACCAATCACGTCCACCGGGCACTCCAGCTGCCCCACGGACAGGGCGAAGATCACGTCGCCATCCACCATCGTGTGCACGGGGTAGACAACCCGAGCCAGTCCATCGTGAGCCATCTGCGCCACTTTGGTAGCCATTTCCGGTTCGAGTCGGGCATTGGTGGCCACGACCGCCAGCGTGGTGTTCGTCCCCCACGGAAGTTGAGGTTCCCGACGGAGCAGCTCCAGGGAATCGGCCACGCTACCGTCGGGGAGGCGGGGTCCAGCAACCCACTCTCCCGAGCTCGGATCGCGGATGCCACCCAGGGCGTTGCTCACGGTGAGCGCGCCCACCACCACTTCGCCGACATGCTCCACCGCCAGACCCACTCCACCCCACATCGCCCAGTGCAGGCCGCGGAGTTTCCCCACTGTGGCGCCCAGCCCCACACCCACGCGCCCCAACCGCGCTTCCTCCGCGGATGCGGCTTCACAGGCGGCGTAACCCATCGCACGGTCGGGACGCACCCGGGCATTGGCAACTCCGAGGTCGAAGATCACCGCCGCCGGTACGATGGGCACACGCGCAAAACCCGTGTCGAACCCGCGCCCGCGCTCCTCCAGCCACTGCTGCACACCACATGCGGCGTCCAGACCAAAAGCCGAGCCACCGGTCAGGAGAATTGCATCCACCCGCTGCACCAGGCGCACGGGTCGGATCGCCTCCAGCTCGCGCGTGCCTGGGGCAGAGCCACGAACGTCCACCCCGGCCACCGCCGGTTCATCGGGCAGAATCACGGTGCAACCCGTGCACGCCGAGACATCTCCAGCGTGTCCGATTCTGATCCCCGGTACCCAAGGCATAGGCCGTCTCCTCCTTCCCTACGCTGCGGAATCCACTGCGTGTTGCGGCATCACGGGCTGGTGAGGAGGAACAACCGCGAAAACTCCAAGAACGCGAAGGAACCTTGGAACTGAATTCACACCGTCATTGCTCATGCTTCCCCCACGATCCTCCGGATACCCGAGGTCACCCAGAAGCAGCGGTGCAACCCTGAACGGCACACACCATCGACTAAGTGCGGAGCCTCAAAGTTCAATCGCGGGCCACTCACTTCATCCACGGTCGGTGAAGCCTGAGAGTCCATGTTCCCTGGTGTCCTTTGCCCCCACCAAAAACACCGCGACACAGCCGTTCTTCATCGCTTGCTAAGGCCTTCGCGTCCTTCGCTTCTTCGCGGTGAAGAGGGGAACCGCGAAGGTACCAAGAGCGCGAAGAA
>CAYXFI010000307.1:4034-5204 GCA_964464205.1 uncultured Cytophagia bacterium | reverse complement strand
CCATCCTGCAACTGCTGGAGCGCAGAGCTTCGCTCGCGCTGCAGGCCAAACGGGAGAAGGACCGACTCGGGTTGCCAATCCAGGATCCCGGAAGGGAAGCCCAAGTCATTGAGCGGGCCGTGGAAAACTGCCGCGGCCCTTTGGGGACGGAAGACGTGCGCCGCATCTTCGCGGCCATCGTTGCTGCTTGCGTCAATGTTCAGACCGCCGCGGGTGATCTCGGCACGGAGGTTCGGTGATGGTGATCGTAATGGACAAACGAGCTACGCGAGAGGAGGTCGACGCCGTGGAACGCAAGCTGGTGAGCCGAGGCTACCGCATCCACCGCTCGGAGGGCGTGGAGCGGACCATCTTGGGCGTCATTGGCGACACCGCCCAACTGGACGCCCGAGAGCTTGAACTTTTGCCCGGAGTTTACGAAGTTGTACGGGTGAGCGAGCCTTTCAAGCTTGCCAGCCGGGCGTTCCACCCGGAAGACACGGTGATCGACTTCGGCGAAGTCAGGATCGGGGGCAACGAGGTGGTGGTGATGGCCGGTCCCTGCGCCGTCGAGAGTCGCGAACAGGTATTGGAAACAGCTCATGCTGTGAAGGAGGCCGGCGCCAAGGTCTTGCGAGGCGGCGCCTTCAAGCCCCGCACTTCCCCCTACGCGTTCCAGGGGCTCGGTGAGGAGGGGCTCCAGTACCTCCGCGAGGCGGCGGACCGGTACGGGTTGCTCACCGTCACGGAGGTGATGGATCGGGAGCAGGTGCCGCTGGTGTCCCAATACGCGGACATCCTCCAGGTAGGGGCCCGGAACATGCAGAACTACGCGCTCCTACGGGAGCTGGGCAACATCCGGAAACCGGTGCTCCTGAAACGCGGTTTCGCGGCCACGATCAAGGAACTGTTGATGGCGGCGGAATACATCATGGCCGGAGGGAATTACCAGGTGATCCTCTGCGAACGGGGCATCCGAACGTTCGAGGATTCCGTGCGCAATACGCTGGACATCAGCGCCATCCCGGTCGTGCAGAGCCTGAGTCACCTGCCGATCATCGCCGATCCGAGTCACGGCACCGGTAGGCGCGACAAGGTGGCCCCGATGGCCCGTGCCGCGGTGGCCGCCGGAGCCGATGGCCTGCTCATCGAGGTGCACCCGCGGCCGGAAGAAGCGAAATCCGATGGCTT
>CAYXFI010000307.1:0-3934 GCA_964464205.1 uncultured Cytophagia bacterium | reverse complement strand
CGCTCGGCCCCACCCGTCCGGTGGGCATTCGCGTTTCTTTCGGTACTCTGCCTCCCTGCGTTTCTGGCTGCGCAGACTGCACCTCAACCTCGAGTTGTGACGCCACAGTTGCCCTCCGAAGACGTGCCCATCGCCAGTTTCGTGGTCACTGATCCTCCCTTCGAGGCACCCAGCGACGGCTCAGGCGACGCGACCGAAGCGTTCCAGAGGGCCATCGACGCGGCTGCGGCGGCGGGTGGAGCGGTGATCTACGTACCCGCGGGGCGCTACCGTTTCGAGGGAAGTCTGCTCGTGCGCGAGGGAGTGGTGCTTCGAGGTGATTGGATCAACCCGGACCAGGATCCCGAGATCAAAGGCACCATTCTGATGCCCGTGGGCGGCGCGGGCCAACCCGATGGCACGCCATTCCTCCGCCTGGAGCGAGGCAGCGGCATCCGAAACCTCAGCATCTGGTACCCCGACCAATCAGTGCCGAACCCGACACCCTACCCCTGGACCATCCACTGCAACCCCAACACCGAGAACGGCACCGGCGACAATACGACCGTGTGGAACGTCACCCTGGTCAACTCCTACCGGGGGATCAAGATCGGGCCGGATTGGAACGAGTTGCACTACCTGAGAAACGTCTACGGGACCGCGCTGGAGACCGGCATCTGGTGCTCGTTCACCACGGACATTGGCAGAATCGAGAACGTGCATTTTGAACCGAAATACTGGAGTCAGTCGGGTCTGCCCGGTGCTCCCTCCACCGAGGCCATCCTGGACTGGACGAGAACGCACGGTACGGGATTCGTCCTGGGCCGGTCCGATTGGGAGTACATCTACGACCTTTCGCTCGTGGGATACAACGTGGGGATGCGCATCATCCGGTACGGAGACCAGGGAGCACCCAACGGTGTGGCTTGCGATCTCCGCATCGAAGAGAGCGCCACCGCCCTTCAGGTGGACGAGGTGAACGGGATCGGCTTTCTGTTCGTCCGCAGTCGCTTTCACGTGGCGCAGGGCACCAACGGCACCTGTTTGCGCACCGGTCCCGAGTTCGACTCCGTGCTCCTGTTCAACGGCTGCGAGTTCGCTGGAGCGCCCCGAGTCGTGGTCGAGGCCGACGCGAAGTCCGAGGGCCGTCTGAGCTTTCAGGATTGCAAATTCACGGAGTGGCAAACGGCGGCCATCGACGTTGAGAAAGGTTCCCTCTCGGTCATCGGCTGCCGTTTTGCGAGTGACGCGACCCAAATCCGTCTGGGTCCCGGGGTGACCGATGCGCAAATCCTGAACAACACCTTCCCGGGCGACGCACGCATCGTCAGCGCGAGCGAGGGTGAGATCTTGGTGTCACCCGAAGATCTCGAGAGACCCGTACCGAGGGTCCCTCCCCACAGGTTTGCGACCGAACCTCGCCCGTCGACCGACGACCTCTACGTCGTCACGGACTACGGCGCAACCCCCGACGACGACACGGATGACACTCCAGCGTTTCAGGCCGCGCTCGACGCCGCGGGCAACAGCGGCGGCGGAACCGTGTACATTCCCGCCGGTTTCTACCGGATTGAGTCGCACCTGAATGTCCCCTCGGGTGTGGAGCTGCGCGGGATCTGGGACGTACCGCACCACACCGTCTCGCGCGGCAGCGTGCTGCTCGTCTACGAAGGGCAAGGGGATCCTGCCGGTAGCCCATTCCTCACGCTGGAAGCTCGCTCCGGACTCAGGGGCTTCACCATCTGGTACCCGGAGCAGAGAACCGATCAGATCCAGCCCTACCCCTGGACCGTGCGCGCGGAGGGCCCCGGTTGCTGGGTCAAAGACGTCGTCATCGGCAACGCCTACCAGGGATTGGACTTTGCCTCGTACCCTTCGGAGGGCCACCGGATCAGCTACGTCGGTGGCTCGCCGCTCGCCGTGGGCTTGAGGGTGGCCCAAAGCAGCGGCGACGGTTGGGTCGAAAACGTGCAGTTCAATCCCCACTACTGGCTCCGTTCGCCGGGCTACCCGAAGGTTCGTGAACCGGAGTTCGACCCGCTTCGGGTCTACCAGCAGAGCCACCTGGAAGCATTCCGCTACACTGGATGCGCGTACGAACACATCCTGGGCACCTTCGTCTACGCGGCGGAGAAAGGGATCTACTTCGCGGCGGACGGAGGGCCTTCGAACGCGGACGTCTACCTCCACGGAACCGACGTCGGGAGCCACTCGGCGCGCCTCGAGAGCCCCGCATTCTCGAACTTGCGCTTTGTAGCCACGCAGCTCGTCACTCTCGGTCCCACACCATTTGGCGAGATCACCAGCGGTCCGGACTTCTCGGGGAAGGCGCATTTCTACGGGGTGCTGGCCTGGGGCTCATCCGAGGCCCCCACGGTCGATCTCGCTGGGCCGGGTGAGGTGGTGATCGAGCAGCTTCACACCCGCAACCGGGAGCTGCGCATCTCGGGCGGTAGGGCCAAGTTCGTGGACGTGACCATCAGCGGCGAGTTCACCCCACAGTACGTGATCGGCTCCGGGACAGAGCGGGTCGAGATCTACGCCAGCCACGCTCCCTTGCCCTTTGCCCTCGATGCCCCGCCGGGTACCCCAGTGGAGGCGGACTACAACTGCGGCCAAGCCCCGGAGGCGCTCCTGCTGCGTACCGGTTGGGAGGAAGGCCAGCCCCTCCCGGATTGGCGGGATGCTCTCTTTTCCACGCGTATGATGGGCCCGGCTCCTGGCGAGGAAAGACCCCGGTGCCGCGTGGTGACCACGGACTCGGCTCGCGGGGGCCGGCGCGTACTGGAGGTCCTGGCGGCTGAGGGGGGCCATCCGGACGCGGAGCTCGTCTGCAAAGTTCTGGCCGCACATGTGCCGATCCTCCGCTCCACCCACCTCACCTACTGGTTGAAGCCCGTTACCGAGGCGGGCACTCGCGTCTACCTGGACCTCCTGTTCACGGATGGGCGACGTCTCTCCGACCTCGACCCGGTGGCGGACAACGGTTCGCCCCTCTCGGCGCAGCGGGGCCGACCGGGTGAGTGGGTGAAAGTGTCCTGTCCCGTGGGACAGTACGCCGAGGGCAAAGCGCTCCACGAGATCCTCCTGGTCTACCGAGGTGCAGGCAGCGAGGGGGTGGTCCGGGCTCACGTGGACGACCTGGAGCTCGTGAGCGAAGAGCTCGTACCCGAGCCGTGGACGTTCACCGACGTGGGACCCGTGGGGACACCGGGTTACACCGCCTTCGTGCGAGGGGCGTACCGGATGCGGGCAGCCGGATCGGGCCTCATCGGTTTCATCAAAGACGCATTCCACTTCCTGAATCGCAGGGTCACCGGCGATGTGACGCTCACAGCACGCCTGGACTTCATGGGCGAACTGGAGCGGACCGGTTTCGCAGGCCTGATGATCCGGGAGTCCGATTCGGCGCGAGCTGCCTTCGCCGCGCTGGTGGTTCTGCCCCGCTACGGCGTGTACACCAAGTGGCGCTCCGCCCCAGGGACAATGATGAAATCCAAGGGGCATCGCGAGTTCCAACCTGCCGCCCCACTCTGGTTGCGCATCGAACGTCAGGGAGACACGGTTCGGACTTTCATTTCGGAGGACAGCACTCACTGGGCCGGACCTCTGCACAGCGTTTCGCTACCGCTTGATTCCACGGTGCTGGTGGGACTGGCGGCTGCGTCGGGTCTACCCGGAGAACTGGCGAGCGTCCGTTTCTCCGCTGTGAGCGTGGTGCCCTACGCCATTTCGGCCGTTTCCGAGAAGACTGGTTGCGTCGCCCCGAGCCGTTTCTGGCTGTACCCAAACCATCCGAATCCGTTCAACGACAGCACCGAGTTGCACTTCGACTTGCCACGCCCCGGACGGGTCCGGTTGGCGGTGTACGATGCAACCGGGCGAGAGGTGCGCGTGCTGATGGACGAAGTCAGGCCCTCCGGGTCCTTCCGACTGCGGTGGGACGGAAGGGATA
>CAYXFI010000306.1:0-5207 GCA_964464205.1 uncultured Cytophagia bacterium | reverse complement strand
TCGAAGGCGCCGTGCATGAAATTGTTGGGCAGTATCTGGAGAAGAGCCCGCCGCTCCGGCTCGTACTCCATCACGGCCACTTTCCCGTTGCGCTCGGGCAGTGCGATGAGCCGCCACGTCGAGCTCTCGATCTTCACCGCTGGGAGGCCCGGCAAACACTCATGTCTGAGGCGCTTTTCCAATTCATCGAAGGAGTGCGCTCATCGACGGCGGTGAGACCTACCTCCCGGGCCAACTGGATGTACTCGTCGGCGACGTCCTCAAAACCCGGCGGGTGCTCGCGCACGAGCCCGCCCCCTTGGAAAACGAATTCCGCGCCCGCCTCGAGCATGGCCCTACGTACGCGGCGGCGGATCGTGTCGTTTTCGGCTTCGCCGAGCGCTTTGCGGAAGAAGTCGAACGCCTTCAGGGCGAATTCGCGATTGAAGCCCAGCGCTCTCGAGTTGGCGAAGCAAGTCGGGTGGTTCCCGTGCTTCTCCGACCACCGGTGTTCCTACCGGAGGTACTTCCACAACGTGGAAGCGGCTCGCCCATAGTACAACCGGTAGAACTCCTCCGCTTCCTTTCAGCCTTGGAGCCAGGGGTTCCACAAACAGCGGCAGATCACGTAGTTGCGGAGGTCGCTGAACTCGCCGCTCAGGGTCATCGAATTTCCCTGCTCGAACGCGCCCTTCACTCCGTGTTCGGCGTAGAAACGAAGGTTGCGGCCAATGCTCTCCGGGTTCGGGCTGGGGAGATCGTGGTAGCGGAAATTCGTCGCGTAGGTCCACATGTAGAGCTGGTTGGTGATCCGGCTCCAACCGAGGAAATTTTCCAAAAGGGCCGGTTGCGCGGGCAGTTCGGGTCGTCGATGGCGTGCAGCCGGCGACACTCGGTGTCGGCCAACTGGATTTGCACGTTCGGGGCAGGACGAATGTGCGCAGGTGGTTTTCGTGTGTACCAGTAGGCCAGCGTACCGATCATCTTGTCAGGGTACACCTGCGCCACCCGGCGGGCCACTTCGTTCACGAAAGCGAGGCGGGCGCCCATCGGGGTCCCTTCGCGACGGTTGATCTCCTCGCATTTCGGACAACGGCAGTAGCGATCGTTGTCGTTCTGACTGACGCTGTAGTCCCGCCAACCCGGATTTCGGCGGATCTCCTCAGGCGCCGCCTGCGTCACCAGTTCGAGCACTTCCGGATTGCACACGTCGAGCTGGGGACCGCCACCCCACATCTGCGTCACCCTCTTCCCGTTCACCAGAGCGTAGTACTCAGGATGCGAAGACGCGTATTCCGACGCAGGCACCAGCTTGAAAAACGTGTGATTGATGAGTTGTTGGCGCGTCTGCGCGCCGTATTTCGCCGAATCGGTGACGGTGTTGACGCGCAGCCGAGTCGCGAAGCGGGGGGATGCGCCGGATCTCTCCAAAGTAGGTGTAGCGGAATTCGAACACCGGCTTGTACCGGAATTCGCCCAGCGGGCTTTGTGTCGCCGTAGCGGAGCTCGGAAGGTGGGTGCAGTCTGCTGTGAGGAAGCGAACCCCCGCGTAGCGTTCGAAGAACTCGTACACTCCGTACAGCGTGCCTCGGGGGCGTCCGCCGACGATGGCGATGTTGTGGCTGCCAATCCGAATGACCAGTTCTTCCTCACCGAGACCAGTGGTGTCCACGGCCACTTCGCTGCGGAACATACTCTCAGATGGTCCGATGTACATGTTCCCTGCAGTTCGTGAGGCCGACGTCCGGATGGGCGGGGTTCCGCCCACGATCTGCGCTAGGAGTTGCCGGAATTCCTGCGCGGCGTAGCGCTCGCTGGGGAGGGCATCCTCGGGGATCACGATCTGCCAGTCGCGGAGGGCCTGGATCGTTACGACTGACTTCCGGCAGGCAGAAGAAACCGCAATCGCTCCGGGGAGGCAAAGGATCGCGAATCAGGCTGCGCGGGATGGGGTCGTCGGTTGTACCTCGCGCTTGGAGTTCAGGTTTGAAGGGCTGCGGGACTCAAGTGCTCGGGAGCTTCTCCGGGCCGCCTGCACACGGACTTGGAGCCGCAGTCTCCTCGGATGCCCAATCCGATCCGGGTTGTCCGTTCGGAGGGGTAAGTGCGGTCGGGTGGGTGCCGTTTGCTACAGGATCCCCTCGCACAGGGAACAGTCCCCAATTCGGCAGCCGAGCTTGTAGAGCTGGATCAGGCCCTGCTGCTGGGCTGCTGTTCGGACCATCCGCCCCGCCCGACGGCGGTCGCCGAAAAGCCGGGCGATCATTGTCCGCACGATCTCGTTGTCCGTGTGTTTCGGGTAGGTGCGGTAGACCTCCACCACGGCCGCGCGCAGGGTGCCGTCGCCGATCTCATCGGCGTAGGCCAGGGTGATCGGCAGCACCACGTTGACTACGATGTCTCTCGCGCGGTCGGGTCCAAGGAGTTGCGGCGCGTTGTGGTGCCGGTACGCCTTTCCCGTGATGAAGCAGTCGCGCCCAGCCCAGAAACCGAACGGCTCGACCACGAGCTCCCGCTCCAGTTCCGCGGACAGTTTTCGGCCGAGACGGGGGCCGAGAGCCAAGAGCTGTGCCCAGCGGGCGACGAACCCATCCTGCCGAAAGCGCACCACGAGCTGGGCCATTGCGGCGATGCGACGCGTGGGGAAGTTGGCGGGGCGCAGGCGAAAGAATTTCCACTCGGCGGCAGGTAGTGGATCTACCTTGCGGCGATTTGGGCAGCCCTGCCAGAGGGACCGCTGCAACTGCACGAACTGGTCGATCGTGGAGTCAGCGTTTCCCGGCGTGAGGTTGAGCAGGCCGGAGGCGGCGAGCAACCAGGCTTGGATCCGCGACAGGCTTTCGGCGCGATCGAGCCGCTGCGTGAAGCGCCAGAGATCCACCACGGGAAGCCGGTCCGCGAGGGTCCGGGCCGGCACTTGGTTCTTCGAGTAGCCCAGCGCCTCGAAGACGCCCCGGTAGGCGATCTGGTCCCAGTCGTCCGTCGACCTCTCTTCCCGGAACCGATCCGCTTTCATTTCCAGCCGCTGCAACGCCGCTTCCTGGACCACTCGCAGCTTGTGCTCCGTGGGCTGGCGCGCCAGCCAGCAGGCCGGCTGCCGAGATGGGCGTTGCGCGCTCACGTGGCTGCGTTCCAAATCTTCGGCTGGACTCGGCAGGTGCTGGTCCAGGTCCACGATCGGTACGGTGGCTCCATCGGCCCGGACAGTGCGTGCCCCAGCGGGACAGCCGGCCGTCACGATGTGCAGGATCACGTTGTTGTAGGCGGGATCCCGCTGATGCCCGTGGCGGTTCCAGTCGTCCACGCTCGGATGAATCTCGATATCGCCGTGGAGCAACCGGCCGTCCAGCCGAATCGTCGCGTGACGATAATCCGGTCCCGCGTCGTAGTTCCGCACCCCCGGGGAAAGAATCTCCACCTCTCGACCGTCGACGGTTCGCAAACGTGTTCCCGCGATCCGCTTTTCCCAGAGCCGGTGCAGGAACGATTCGGCTGCAGGTTCTTCTACGCGCACGGTTCCCCCTCGAGTTTCCGTTAGTTGGCTACCGGAAGGTAGTTGAGGAGAAGCACTTCGCCCTGGGCGCTCAGAATGGGCTTGCCACCGTTGAGGCCTGCCGAAATCCGGTTGAGGTGCTGAAACAAACGCTCGGCCTCCTGCCCCCGCAAGATCGCGGGCTGGAATTCTACATGCCGGTTCCAGACGTTCAGTGGCACTACCTTGGCCCGCTTGAGGCGGTGGGTTTTGTCGAGAGTGCACAGCAGCAGTGCGCTATCCCTGGCTCGGTCGCTGTACGACGCGAAGATGAAATTCCCAAGGCTGTACGCGATCAGCTTGCCGCGGTAGAGCTCCAGCCCCTGCAGAACGTGGGGGTGATGGCCGATCACCAGGTCGGCGCCGGAATCGATAGCGAGGTGAGCAAGTTCCCGCTGGTACGGCTTGGGGGTTTCCCTGAGTTCGCTCCCCCAGTGGAAGCTGGCGATCACGAGATCGGCGCTGTCCCGGGCAGCTTGGATCGCCGAGCGGATGGCGCGGGACGATCCAAAACATGTTCCCGGTCGGTTCGCGGCGGCGTAGAATTCCTGCGGATAGGTCAGAGAGAAGCCGAGCAGCGCGATGGTTCTGCCCCCGCGGGTGACGTAGCGGGCGCCGCAGGCCTCTGCGCGGTCCCGACCGGCTCCGACGCCGACGATGCCCAGGGAATCCAGCACGAGGAGCGTGCGGGACAGGCCCTCGGGCCCGTAGTCCAGAATGTGGTTGTTGGCAAGATTGACCGCATCGATGTGGCCCTGGAGGAGGGCGCCGGCCAGCCGCGGGGGTACGCGGAACGTGAAGCGCTTGTCGAAGGCTTCACCGCCGTCCGTGAATGGTGCTTCCAGATTGACGATGCGCAGATCCGCACTCTGCAGAGGTTCGAGGACACCTCGGAAGGGGTAGTCGAGCCCCTCTCTCTCCAGAACCGGGATGAGCCAGTTGGCGAGCATCACGTCCCCCGCTGCCAGCACCACGAGCGTGTCGGCCGTGGGCGCGACTGGAGACGGTTGCTGCTGGACTACGGCGCCGATGAGCACCTGGAGCGAGAGGCAGAATTCGAAGAGGATGCGGAGCAAACGCCTACTCCCTGGCAGACTTCCTCACGTTCGAACGGAGAGAACGCAGATGAACGCTGATTGGAACGGATGGACGCAGATTCATGCGAACGGTGGAGTCCGGAAACGGCGCCCTACCTCACCGTCTAGTCAGCGATCGTGATAGAATCCCAAATCAGCGAAGATCAGCGGTCATCAGCGTTGATCCCCGTCCCAGCGGTCAATGAGCCAGTAGAGATGGCTGCCTACAAAGACTCTTGTTCGGCCGTAGGGATCCTCAGAGCTCTCAACGCGGCTGACAGTTTGCTCTCTGGACTGAAGGACGTGCGGGAGAGCTCCCGGTGTCCGGCTACGGGGGTCGCAGATGAACGCTGATTGGAACAGATGGACGCAGATCCTACCGAATGCTGCAATGCGGAAGCGGGGCTGTACTTCATGGCCTAGCGAATGGTACCGAAGAGTACACAGAATCCGCGTGCATCAGCGGTCATCAGCGTTGATCTGCGTCCCAGCGATTAGCGAGCCCACACCCTTCTGCCGAGGCACCGATTTGGCTGAAGCGACGGTTAGAGCTTTGAACTCCGCCCACAATTTGCTCTCCTGACTACCGGCCGTGCGGGAAAACTCCGCGTGTCTCATCA
>CAYXFI010000305.1:0-5208 GCA_964464205.1 uncultured Cytophagia bacterium | reverse complement strand
GGGTCGCAGAGCGTGCAGGGACCGCTGACCCGAAGGCTGGAGACCAGGAAGCCTTGGCCTCACGCAGAGCCGCAACGACCCGGAGCCCCCAAACTCACCCGGCAGAGAGAAAACGGAAGCGACTCCAGCCAAACGATTCCGCCCGAGATGCCATTCCCGCCCCCGGCTCTCCGCGGGTCTGCGATCTGCGCGTGAGAGGCTTGCCTTCACAGGGAGACACGTAACAGGCCACCTCTTGCCCGGAGAATCTCCCATTCTCCCGAGTGCTGCTCCACTGCTTCCGATAGATGAGGTCGCCCGCGAGTTCAATTGGACGCAGATCAACGCAGACAAACGCTGATTGGCGCAGATCTCCTCCGATTCCCTCTGGCGACAGGAGCCGAGAGGATCAGGCCACCGCGGTTGACGCATCTGCTTTGAAATTGCTGGATTGGAGCGAAGGGTCTCGAATTTTCGGTGGAGTCCCTGACCTCTTGCCGCAAAAGGAGGCGAACGAAGGACACGTACGATTTCAAATTCGAAATGCAACTGTCGGCTGTTCTCTCTCCTCCCCTTCGCGTCTTGCCGACTTGGCGAGAGGCGGTCTCTTTGCGACCGAGCATGCTCCCGAATGCGACCTGTCGTCAACTCACCCATAAGCTGACGTAGCAAAACTAGGTTGGAATGCTGGCGAGGCGTTCGCGAACCAACTTCGCTGCGTAGGCAATCGCAGCTTGTATCGCTTCCGGGCTCAAAGACGGGTAGCTCCGCAAGATCTCGTCCGTGGAGAGGCCCGCAGCCAGGTTGTCCAATATGACTGACACCATGATGCGCATGCCCCTGATGCACGCCTGCCCGTGACAGACCGCAGGATCAACAGTAGTTTTGCCATTTCATGCCCGACCTGCAAGCATCGCCCCAATGCACATTCCTCTGGGTTGCAGCCAGCGACAGGTCTCCAGGCGGTACTGCCTACGGCACTCAGCCATTTCTGAGGGTCGTGTTCTCACGGCAGCTCAGTATACACAAACTCGGCCCCAATATCAAGAACGAGGGCATACTTCGCACGCGCTTGCATACCGGTGGCTCGCGCCGCAGGTGCTGTCGTGCGAAGTCGCCTGGGACACAAGTGCGGCACCCAAACGTTCGGGCTTGGACGTCGCTCAGCTCGCCGCTTTTCGGTGATTCGGTCCGAGGAATGCACCATCGTGCCGTTTCTCTCGCATCATTGGCCGTTGGGTGGCGCTGTCCGACAGCCCGACCCGGTTGATCGACTGAGCGACGAAAGGCACCGCCGGAACAAACGGCCGCCGGGATCGTTCTCGGACACTGACGCCCTGAAGACGGCGCGCCGAGTGGGGGTGGTGTGGTAGATTCCGGGACGCCTAACGGGAGGTACCATTGGTGAAGTGGTCCAGGGAGTGGCTGTTTCAGCCCTCACTTTCGGAGGAAGAACAACGATGGCGGGTAGCTGCCACCGAGGGCTGGGTCAGCACCGGCGTCAATCTTGTGCTGGCTGCCCTTAAGGCGCTGGCGAGCGCGATGAGCGGGTCTTTGGCTCTGCTGGCGGATGCTTTTCACAGCCTTTCCGACGTGGCTACCTCGCTGATCATCGTCTTCTCCTACCGCTTGGCGAAACAACCTTCGGACGAGCGGCATCCATTTGGGCACGGGCGCGCCGAACAGACCGCAGCGCTGATCGTAGCGATTTTGCTCATCGTGGCCGGACTGGAGCTGGCCAAGGCGGGCGTGGCCCGAATCGTTCATCCCAGGATTTTACAGGCCAATGTTTGGGTGATTGAAATTGTCGTGCTCACGATCGTTGTGAAGGAATTGTTGGCTCAGTTTTCCGGTCGACTGGCTCGGGCCATTGATTCCAAGGCCCTGCGAGCGGACACGTGGCATCACCGGACCGACGCCCTTTCGTCGCTACTTGTCCTCCTGGCTTTGCTACTGTCGCGCGCCGGCTTCCTGAATGCCGACGGTGTGGCCGGCCTGCTGGTGGCGGGGTTTGTCGTCTTCGTCGGGGGCAGCATCGCGCGGGATAGCGTGAGCGAGCTTCTAGGTCACGGGCCCACTGACTCCCTGGTTGAGCAGATCAAAGGTATTGCCCTCGAGCATCCCGAGGTGCTGGACGCCCACGACGTGATCGTCCACCAGTACGGGCGCCAAAAAGTGATTTCCTTGCACATTGGGCTCAGCAAAGACACGGAATTCGAGCGCTCCCACGAGATCGCCGAGGAGGTGGAGGCCTCTGTGAACCAGCGGCTGGGAGCGCACACCACCGTGCATGTGGACCCCGTCGCGGATGGGAAAGAGCTCGACGCCATCCGGGAGGCTCTGCGGACCTTCGGTCAGGAGGCGGCCTGGTTGCTCTCTTTTCACGACGTGCGGCTTGTGAAAAACGAGGACGGGTCGGAGGACTTGCTTCTGGATCTTGTCGTGGATCCGAATTTGCGCGGTAGGAAAGCGGAAGAAGCGGTCGGATCTCTCCGCCAGCACCTGAGGCGTCTCTTCCCGACTTTGCGGAAGATCGAGGTGCAGATGGAACCGCCGTTTGCCAAGTAGCTGCTAGGGATCGGGCAGGGAGAGTGCGTTCGGCAGGGGGGCGAAAGGCCAACCGCTGGTCACAAACAGAACCGCCGGCCGCGGGCGGATGGCAGCGAGCTGGGCCAGCATTCGATCCCGGACTGCGAGGAATTTCGGCAACAGCCTCTTCGGCACGGGGTCTCCGGTGACCCGACGGATCCGGAGGGGGTTGATCGGCCTTCCGTTTTCGTAGAAGGCGTAGTGAAGGTGGGGACCAGTGGCGATCCCGGTTTGCCCAACGTAGCCGATGACCTGATTCTGCTTCACCCTGACCCCTTTCCGGATTCCGCGCGCGAAAGCCCGAAGGTGCCCGTAGAGCGTCTCGTAGTGAGGGTTCGTGTGGCGAATTCGAATGTAGTTGCCGAGACCTTTGCTCCATCCAGCTTTCACGACTACCCCATCCCCGGCTGCTACCACAGGTGTGCCCTCAGGCGCGGCGAAATCCACTGCGTAGTGGGGACGTACACGTTTGAAGATGGGGTGGAACCGGGCGCCTGTGAAATACGAGGTGATCCGACGATAGTTCAGGGGGCTCCGCAAGAACGCCTTCTGGAATGACCTTCCGCGCTCGTCGTAATAGCCGCTCTTTCCTTCGGGGTTCTCGAAGTAGATGGCGGTGATGGGCTTGCCGGAGAGGACGTATTGGGCCGCGAGGATCCTGCCGTAGCCCACTCTCACCGCGCCTGTGTCGCTCTCCGCGTACTTCAGCTCGTAGATCAATCGAAATTCGTCGCCCGGTTTCGGCTCGGTGAAGAAGTCGATGTCCCATTGAAAGATGTCGGAGAACATCATCACCAGTTCGGGGCTTGCCCCTCTGTCCAGGAATGCCTGGTAGATGGTCGTTTCGACTGTGCCGCAAAGGTGGCGGACTTCAACGCGCACCGGCAACTCCTGCTCGAACGCGCGCCACGTGGAGTCGGTCCGCACTGCGCCGACCGTGCGCCACACGGTGGGTCTGTACACGATCCCTACCACGCCCATCTCATCGTCCCGGATGATGCCTACTCGGGCGCCAGCTCGGAGCGAACGCACGCTTTGGACGCTTTCAAACGCACGCACGCAGCGGGCGCGCTCGTTCGGCGGCAGACCGGCGTCCGAAAGAAGTTGGCCGAGAGTTTGGCCCCAGCGGATTTGCACCCACGCCGTGTCGCGGTGATGTGCGTACTGAGCGTTGGGGAATGAGTTCTCCCGGGGTTCTACCTGGGCGATCGGGGGTTCGGGGGACGAACACGCGGCGAGCAGGGCCAGCGCCAGCAAGCCCGCCGCAAGAGAGGAGGAAAGTTGGGATCTTTTTCGACCGCGAGACACGTCGCGTGACTTGTCTACGTGTGAGCGCCAACAAAAAAGGGGCCGCCACTTGGCCCCTTCCGTCGAGTGGCGCCTCCCCGAATCGAACGGGGGACACACGGATTTTCAGTCCGTTGCTCTACCGACTGAGCTAAGGCGCCACAACCAATCAATAAGATACAAAGCCGTCGAAGAAAATCAAGTGAAATGTGAACTCGCATCGGTTCGTTTGTCCCGGTCCAGCCCTGAAAACGATGTCGTGCCACGACAGGTTCCCGACGCGGAGAGGAGGTTTCCTTTGAAGGCTCGATTCTCCTCGGACGATCCGGTGGAGATCCAGTCCGAGTCCTGCGAGCACCGCTTTGGCCGCCTTCCGTCGCCCGATCAGGGTAGCGCACGGGTTGGCCCTGCCGCCAGAGACGGGCCCCAAAAGCGTTTGCCGCTGGGGGAGGGTAACGAGCGAGCAAAAAAGGCGATAGTCCTTGGTTGCCGAGGTCATTCGCCCCCTTCGAGGAGTTCGATGTTCCATCCGTTCTACAGGAACCTGTCCGTCGATTGGTACTACTGGTGGTGGGTGATCCACCTGTGGGTGGAAGGGGCCTGGGAGCTGGTCACCGGTGCCATCATGGCCTGGATCCTGATGAAGATCACCGGGGTCTCGCGTCACACGGTGGAAAAGTGGTTGTACGTCGAGATCGGACTGTTCCTGTTCACTGGCATCACGGGCACTGGCCACCACTACTACTGGCTCGGAGGGTCGCGATACTGGTTGTGGTTCGGCGGCATTTTCAGCGCCCTCGAGCCGCTGCCCATCGCGCTGATGGTTTGTGATACCTTCCCCCACGTGAAGCACCGCCAGGTGGAGATCCGCAACCCGGTCATCTGGCTCTTCGCGGTTGGTTCGGCAGTGTACCGTCTGGCAGGGGCCGGACTCTGGGGATTCATCCACACTCTGCCGCAGATCAGCTACTACACGCACGGTAGCCAGGTCACCGTGTCCCACGGCCATCTCGCGTTCTTCGGAGCCCACGCTCTGTCGAACCTGACCGTGTTCTGCTACGCGATGCCGGGACTGAAAGGGATCGAGCAATTCAATCAGGCTCTGGGACGGTGGAGATTCTGGATTACCAGTGTCTCGATGCTCGTGATGGGGCTCGCCTTCGGCGTGGCGGGCCTGCTGCCCCTGACCGACAAACGCGGTGACAGCGACCTGTTCGGCCGGGAGATGCGCATCACCGTGCTGGGCACAGCTGACGAGATCGCGGCCGCGGCCTCCTTGTTACAGGGCGGCACCGACGAGGCCTTGCCCATCGTGCATATGCGTGGCGTGCCCTATCGCTGCGGCGACGGGCG
>CAYXFI010000304.1:0-5225 GCA_964464205.1 uncultured Cytophagia bacterium | reverse complement strand
GGTTAGATTGCCGCAATCTCGCCAGATCTCCCACGTTTGGCAACTTTGCTCGGCTGTCCCCAGACAGGTGAGCACGACAAACTGCCCGTCCGCCTGAAGGCGCAAGTGCAGGCCTCCACCCCAGTCTCGCATCGCAGTTTCGCCTTGCCGGTTGACGTAAAGCAGAACAACCCCTGGGTTAGTCCAGCTGATGCTGACAACGTCCAGGTCCCCGTCGTGATCGAAATCGAATAGCTGAGCTCCATCATGATGCTCGAACCCGGTGTGCAAGATATGCCGGGTCCAGTGCGCACCCGCACTTGCATTCTCAAAGAGGAGTAGCCTTCCCGCCTGGGGATCCACGGTGTTGTGCTCACCCACCACCACGTCCAGGTCGCCGTCTCGGTCGATGTCGGCCACGTCCAAGCTCATCGGCCCGATGGCTTCACCAATCATATGGAGTTCCCACGCCGCATCCCTCGCGCGTGGGTTTTCCAGCCACACAACCCTGCCCAGTGCACCAATCCGCTCTTCTCCGATGATGATGTCGAGATCCCCGTCCTGATCCACATCGCCGAGCTCGTTGCGATCCGGCACGAGCGATTCTACACCGGTGCTACGGATTCTCCAGCTTGCATGGCCCGGCAGTCCCGTATTCTCAGCCCAGAGCGTCCCAAGACAAAGATCGATGTCTCCATCCGAATCGAGGTCGCCGCTGCTGAGATCCTCATCCTGAGAGACATTCGTCAGTCTAACAACTTCCCACGTTGCTGGCCCACGCAAAGGCAAATATGCGAAGTGCAGCCCCAGTCCTGACCTATGCCAGCTCAGAGCGACCTGACGCTCCCAGCGTTGCAGAAACCGCCCGACCGTCGCCCCCTGAAGAAAGTCACCATCACTCAGCGTAAAGGCAGCGTGGTCTATCCACGTCCGCGCGTTCCCGCCATTCTCGGACCAAACAAATCGGACGCTACCCAAGGAACCTACCCCAGCTGTACCCAGTACGTCCAAATCGCCATCGCCGTCGATGTCGTACACGGCCGCAGCATTCCCAATCTCTTCCCCGATGCTGTGCCGCACCCAGCCAATTTCTGCACCCGACGGATTCTCATACCACCACCGTCCAGTGACGACATCCAGCCACCCATCGCCGTTCAGGTCCGCAGGAATCACAAACACCGAACGATACGGCTTCGAAGAATCGATGAGGACACAACGGAACTGCAGCCCAGGCCTCCGAGACAACGTGACATTCTCCAGAAGACCGACTTCTCGAGAGGCGTAGGGCTTTAGTACAACATCCAGATCCCCGTCGTTGCCGAAGTCAATGAGTTTGGATTCGTGAGTGCCGAAAGGTAACCATACCGTCTGACGAACGAACGTGCCGTCGCCCAGTCCCAGAAAGAGCAACAAACGTTTCTGGCTGCCCTCTGTGAGACCCATCTCCGCGGTGAGAATGTCTAGACGTCCGTCGCCATTCACGTCAGCGACCGCAAGCGTGTGTGGATGCGACAGACTATCTTCGAGAACGTGCCGGGTCCAGCGGCCTGAGGCTGGGTCATCCATGTCGAACCACGAAAGAGTGCCCGTCCCAGATTCACCTTCCGACATCACTACTTCCAAACGCCCGTCGAGATCGAGATCTCCGACGGCCGTCCGAGGTCTCCTCACCGCGCCGATCCTTTCTTTCGCCCAACGTAGCGGGGACGTCCGCGATGGCTTGTAGACCGTACCCTCGACTATGATCTCGGTCAACCCATCGCCATCCAGGTCAACCGCAAGCAGACCTTCCCCGTCTACGCGGTCAATTACGCGAGTGTCTGGCCACGGTTCAACCCGGGGGTCTGGCGGAACCGAGACCCAAGCCAGTACACCAGCCCGCTGTGAGACGAACACGAGATCGGGTACACCGTCGCGGTCTACGTCCGCAAACACCTGGTCATGGTACTTTTCATAAGCATCCGTGATCAAATGCTTGTTCCAGATTGTGCCTTCCAGACCCGGGTTCTCGAACCAGTACAGTTCCCTGCCTCCGAGCGGCTGGCCCGTTACTAAGTCCAGATCTCCGTCACGATCCACGTCGAAGAGGATACCTCCCGCTTCGAGCCTAACCGTGGCGATCGGATGCTTTGCCCACACACCGCCTTCCCGTTGTTCATACCACACCAGGTTGTCGATCCCCTGCTTCCCGCCAATCACCACATCCTGGTCGCCATCCTGATCAATATCTCCCACGAGGCATACATCATTCAGCGTACCGTTGGGGGCGGGATCAATCACGCGGTACGTGAACTCTACCCTCCCAGCCTGGGACAGGACGGAAACCGGGAAGAGAACTCCCCATCCCACCACGAGGCAAAATCCAGCGATGATTTTCACGCCTTTTCCTCCGCCCCGGTCCCAAACGGCCAAACCGGCTTGCTTTCCCTGCCCACAATACGCCGCGAGGGAAGTACGCGCGCTACGGGACCAGTATGTCAGGTTCCAAACCCATCACCACGAGCTGTCCGGAAATTTCCTCGCGGTAGATGGGATTCATCACGATCACAACATCCGGCCTGAAAGACTTCAGTGCCTCGGGAGGTGCAATCTCCTTGACCACAGCGGGGATATACTTGCCCTGGCGATGTCGATTGATGTCTACAATGGCCCCAACCTGCTCAGAAGCGCTCAGCGTGGTGAGGAATCCCACAGCTTTTGAGCCCGAACCCCAGATTGCCACCTTTTTCCCTTCTCTGTTCATGTCGGAAAGACGAGATCTCCAGCCGGCCATCTTCCGATTCACCGACCGGGTAAAGTCTTGTACAGAACGCCATAGTCCGTCTACGTCCAGACCCCAACTCCTACCCTGTTTGTGGGTCCCGTTCGAGAAAACCCCCTCCACCAGCAGGTACTGCTCTCCATAGGCGAGCTCGACGTTCACGACCTCAAATCCTGCGAGGACGAACAGGTTTCTAATCGACGCCGGCGTGAAGTAGGAACAGTGCTCGTAGTAAATGTCCCAGAAAGCCGCTTCTTTCAGGACCCGTTCGGTATCCGGCACCTCGAAGAATACGGGTGTGCCAGCTCTCCCGTTACCGATCTCTCGCACGGTTGCCATGAACTCCAGCGTATTGGCCACGTGCTCCAGCGTGTGCCGGCAGCAGATGAAATCCGCGTCGTAGCCGGTGTAGCGTCCGGAGAAATAGTCCTGCACGCACTCGATTCGCTGCGTCAAGTCTATTGGGATTCTCTCTCGGCGCAGCGCAGGATCGATCCCGATTCCCGTGTTGGGCCCAAGGCGGCAGAGAGCAGCGAGAAAATCTCCTTTCCCACAGCCAATCTCAAGGATCTTCTTCCCGCGCAACTGGTATTTCTCCACAAGCTCAGTCGCCAGTTGAGAAGCAAACAGATTGAATGTGGGGGAGAACGTTTGCTGATCCTCGTAGGGCTGGGTGTAGTCCACACGGGAAGGGTCAAATGCAGAATTGAAGATGAATCCGCAGCTCCGGCAAAAAGCGAGTTCGATCTCGCCGGTCGGATAGTCCCGTGCTTCCCGGTAAGAATCCAGCAGCACACAACTGTGGACGGGCACGCCCGACACGCGGTAGAACACAAATACCCCCACTTCCCCACAATTAGGGCAACGACTTTCCACGAAACGGATGTTTCTCGTCACGGTTGTTGGCTCCTGTTCGTAGGGTTGTTGCGCTGAGATGAGACCATTGCAATCCAACAGAACGAACTGGTCTTCTGAGCATTTCTACCGTCCTACGCCAAGAAGGCGCAAGCATCTATCCGCCCTCGTGCGCGGTCGAAAGGGCCTTGAAGCCCCTACGCCAGCTTCAGGCCCCCGCAAACCCGGTTTCCCAACCAGAATCGTTGAATGCTTCGGGTTGACCGCTCTTCTCGGCCCGAGCGCATCCTGACTCCGCTTCCCTTCGAATCCATGGCCGGGTCAGCCCATCGCCGAGGCCAATCGCGAACAAAGTATCCGACGGCTTGTTCGCGGAAGGACTCACGAGACCTAGTGAACAATCCGCGGGCTCGGGATGGGAATGATGAATCGCCCCCCACGATTCCGATACTCAACCTGCTGGTGCATAATTTCGTCCGCGAAGTTCCAGGCGAGTATCAACAGGTAGTCCGGCGTCTCGGCGAGTAGCGTCTCGACCGGCCGGATGGGGAGACGGTTTCCGCTCATGAAGAGCCCGTGCTTGTGAGGATTCCGATCGACAATGTACTCAAGATAGTTGCTCCCAATGGCGCAGTAACTCATCAAAGTATTCGCTTTGGCTGCAGCGCCGTAGCCCACGATCCGCTTTCCGGCCCGCTTCAACGATCGGAGAAGCTCTGTCAGCTCCTGCCGGATCGTTTCTACCCGAATAGCGAAATCGGAATAGTAGCTCAGATCCGTCGCTCCCACGGACTTCTCATTGATCAGGAGTTCCGTCACCGACTGGTCCACATTCTCTTCTTTCTCTACATACAGCCTCAATGACCCCCCGTGGATGCTCAATCGCTTCACCCGGTTCAGATACAACCCATGCTTTCGGAACAAACTGTCGAGAGAGGTAACAGAGAAATAGCAGAGATGCTGATGGTAGATCGTGTCGAACTCGCACTTGTCAATCAGATCAAGCACGTAGGGCACTTCTATCACTGCTACGCCGCCATCTTTCATCACAGTTCGGATGCCCCTCACCAGACCGTTCAGATCCGCCACATGGGCCAATACGTTGTTCGCGATAACGACATCGGCCAGTTCTCCCTGGCCGGCTAGCTCCTGAGCCAGGCCAAGATCGAAGAACCGACACAGGGTAGGAATACCTGCTTGCTGCGCAGCTCTGGCTGGGCCCCTAGCCGGATCGATACCCAGGGAAGGAATCCCTGCCGCTACAAAGTTCCGCAACATGTACCCATCGTTGCTGGCAATCTCGACCACGAAGGACTCGGGTCCCAGGCCTCGACTACGAATCAGGTCTTGTGCGTTGGCTCTGGCATGTTCGAGCAAGGTGGGAGATACCGACGAGTAATAGGGGTAGTGATCGGAAAAAAGGGCCTGTGGAGACACCGTTTCCCTGATCTGCAAGAGAGAACAGTCTTCGCAGAAGACGACGTTCAGGGGGACGCGGGGCTCGGGCTCAGAGACGGTCGTCGGAGTCAGGAGTCGATCCGCAAGGGGCGTGCGCCCCAGATCCAGCACGGGATTCAGGTTAGACCCTCCACACGCACGGCAGGCTTGCTCCACTACATAGATGTCCGAC
>CAYXFI010000303.1:0-5228 GCA_964464205.1 uncultured Cytophagia bacterium | reverse complement strand
TCCGGTGCTCGGCGACCGGGGTCCCATCGTTTTGCGGGACGACCGGGTGGAGATTCACCCCAATGGCGAAATCTGCCAGGGAGGGTTGCTGCTGGGCCGCCTGCGAGTCGTCACGTTCGATGATCTGAGCTCGCTTCGCAAAGAAGGGCACGGGCTTTTCGTGCTCACGGATCCGTCCGTTCGACCCCGGGAGGCCGAGGGTTTCACCGTGCGCCAGGGCTACCTCGAAGGCTCCAACGTGAATCCCTTGGAGGAGATGGTCGAGATGATGCTCCTGCTCCGCAATTTTGAGGCGGAGCAGAAGGCGATCCAGGTGCAGGACGAGACGCTGGGGCGGGCCGTGAGCGACGTGCCCAGATTCTAACCCAGGTAGGGGACGGTCGGTGACGATGTGCTGACGGTCCATCGGTACGGGCATCTTCGAACTAGTGAAGAACGGCCACGCGGCATCCCTCGATGAGCTCGAGGGGATGAGGCGTGCGATCGCGGGTGCCACGACGAGATCAAGGAGGTACCAATGATTCGCGCTTTGCGCACGGCGGCGAGCGGAATGTTCGCCCAGGAACTACACGTTGACACCATCGCCAACAACCTGGCCAACGTGAACACAACGGGTTTCAAGCGCAGTGAAGTCGAGTTTCAGGACCTGCTCTACCAGACGCTGCAGATGGCTGGGCAGCTGAATCAGCAGGGCGTGAACGTGCCCGTCCAAATTGAGGTGGGCCACGGGACCCGGCCAATCGCCACGGAGAAGATTTTCAGCCAGGGCGATACCGTCGCCACCGACAATCCGCTCGACCTGGCGATCAACGGGGATGGTTTCTTCCAGATCCTGATGCCGGACGGGTCCATCGCCTACACGCGCGACGGCAGCTTCAAAGTGTCGGCCGACGGACGAATTGTGACTTCCGAGGGGTACCTGCTCCAGCCCGACCTGGTTTTGCCCCCTGACGCCACTGAGATCAGCATCAGTCGCCAGGGAGTTGTGGTGGTGAAGACGGCTAGCAGTCCGGAGCCGGAGGAGCTGGGGCAGATCGAACTGGCTCGTTTCGTCAATCCGGCGGGTCTCAGCAGCATTGGTGGCAATCTGTACGTGGCCACCGCCGCTTCCGGGGAGCCGATTGTGGGGGTGCCGGGTGAGGAGGGCATGGGCACTCTGCTCCAGGGGCACCTCGAGCTCTCCAACGTGGAAGTGGTGAAGGAGATGATCGAGCTGATCGTGGCGCAGCGGGCCTACGAGATCAACTCCAAGGCCATCCGCAGCGCCGATGAAATGCTCAGCATGGCCAACAACCTGCGACGCTAACGCTCCCGGAAACGCTGAGGTGAGGCCATGAAGGCTTGGCTGAAACGACTTGTAGTGCTGGTTCTCACTTTCTTGATGGCTCCGTTGTACGGGCAGTCTCGTCCCGTTACCGCGGCGGGGGTACCTCCGTGGCTCCTCTCGGTCATTCGGAACGCCGTGTCGCAGGAGCTGAAAGGAGCCAGCCGAGTCGAGGTGGAGATCGTGCGGATCTCCGGGCGCGTGCCCGACGGACTACGGCCCGCCTCCGTCGTCGTCAGGCCGATTGGCCGGGTGCGTCCCAATTCGGTCAACACTTTCCGGCTTTCCGCAGGTGGCGGAGTCCTTGGGGCCTGGGCGGCGACTATAGCGGCGCGGGTGCGAGTGTACCGTCCTGTGGTGGTGGCGGCGCGGGACATTCGGGCGGGAGAACTGCTCAGCGCGGAGGATCTGACGCTGGAGGAGAGGTGTGTGGCGGGCATGCTCGGGGAACCCGTGCTCAGCCTGGAAGAAGCGGTGGGCAAAGTGTGCCGTGGCTCGGTACGCGCTGGCGCGGTTCTGACGCGGAGGTTGCTCCGGGAGCCGAGAGCGGTGAAACGGGGCGAGCGGGTCCGGCTGGTAGTGGCATTCGGCCACGTGTGGGTTGAGACGCAGGGCCGGGCTCTCCAGTCCGGCGCGATTGGGGACGAAATACTCGTTCGCAACGACCGCTCGGGTAAAACGGTCCGGGGCGTGGTCGTGGCGTCCGGCGAGGTGAGGGTGCGGCTCTGAGACGTGGGTGGAACGCGTAGCGACCGGGAGGTGCGCTCGTGGGAAGAGCTAGCGAATTTGAGGAAGGTCGGTGGACAGGGGCTCGTCAACGGCGGCCGAGCTGCGTGGTTTGGACCGGATGGCGTATCTCCGGGTTGGTGCTGGCTGCCGTTTTTCTGGTGCTGAGTCCGGCGGCCCGGGCCCAGAAGATGGGGGCTGGATCCCTCTTCAGCGACTACAAAGCGTTCCGGGTCGGCGACATCGTGACGATCTACATTGTCGAATTCGCCACCGGCTCCAATGAGACGAAGACGGGCATGGAGAAGGGCACGGAATTCTCCCTGGAATCCAACGGCGGCACCGGGGCGCTGCAATTCATCCCCCTGTTCGGGGCCAAAGTGGGTGACCGGAGCAAGTTCGACGGGAAAGGCTCCACGTCCACAAAAGGGGTGCTGAAAGCGAAGATGAGCGCGCGGATCGTCAAGGTCCTGGAGAACGGAAATCTGGTGATCGAAGGGACCCGCGAAGTGCAGATCAACAGTGAGAAACAGGTGACGGTGCTGAGGGGCATCGTCCGGCCGGAGGACATCACGGCGGACAACGTCGTGTACTCCTACAACATCGCCGACGCGAAGATTACCTACCGTGGCAAGGGTGCTGTGTCGCACGGCTCGGGGCCGAGCCTCATCACCAGGTTCCTGAACTGGGTGTTCTGACGATGCGCGGACGGATCGGACAGCTCTTGCTCATTCCGCTTGCCGTTTTTCTCCTGTGGCCGGTCGGGTTTGCCTGCCCGGCTGTTCGGGTGAAAGAGATTGCTCAGCTCGAAGGTCTCGGGCCCACCAAGTTGATCGGCTACGGGTTGGTGGTGGGCCTCGACGGCTCGGGCGACAGCCGCCGCTCGATGGCCACCCTGCAATCCGTCGCCAACATGCTCAAGCGTTTCGGGATCACTGTGCCTCAACGGGAGCTGAGGGCGGACAATGTCGCCGCAGTGATGGTCACCGCCGATCTTCCGCCCTTCGCCAAGCCCGGGAGCCGGATCGATGTGCAGGTGAGCTCGCTGGGTGACGCGGAGAGTCTGGAAGGCGGCACTCTGCTGCTCACCCCGCTGGTGGATGCCTCGGGGACGGTGTACGCTGTGGCCCAGGGGCCGGTGTCGATCGGCGGGTTCAATATCAACACGATCGGTGGTGAAAAGGTGCGAAAGAACTACGCCCTGGTCGGTCGCGTGCCGAATGGGGCGGTGGTGAAGAGAGAGGCTCCGGGGGCGGTGCCCGACGGGGGCACGCTTCGCCTGATCCTGAAGAACCCGGACTTCACGACCGCAGCTCGGGTGGCGGAGGCCATCAACCAGCAGTTCGGGCGCGACATCGCCGTGGCGGTGGACGCCGGGGCGGTGGAACTGACCGTTCCGGAAGAATCGCGCTCCCCGGGCAAACTGGTGGCCTTTCTGAGCCAGCTCGAGGCGGTGGAGGCCGAACCGGATCAGGTGGCCAAGGTGGTCGTGAATGAAAGGACGGGCACGGTGGTGATCGGGGGCGACGTGCGGATTTCGGCGGTGGCGGTGGCGCACGGGAACCTGACGGTACGCATCACCACCACGCCCATCATCTCTCAGCCCGCGCCATTCTCGCAGGGCCAGACAGTGGTGGTGCCGGAAACGCAGACAACGGTACGAACCGAGCGAGCCAGTCTCACCGTCATTCAGGACACGGCCAGCGTGGACGATCTGGTGAAAGCGCTCAATGCTCTGGGCGTCACGCCTCGCGATCTGATTGCCATCTTTCAGGCGCTCAAGGAAGCGGGTGCTCTGAAAGCGGAACTCGTGATCCTCTGAGACCGGGAGGACGCGTGAAGCTTGAGCTGACAACTGCTGCCGGAAACTCTCCCGTCCGGGCCCAGGCCGGGGCCAAGGAAGCGGTCTCGCAGCGGGAAGAAGCGCAGTTGAAGAAAGCCTGCGAGCGCTTCGAGGGCCTCTTTCTTTCCTACCTGTTTCGGGTGATGCGGGAGACGATCCCGAAATCCGGGTTGCTGGGCTCCGGCCTGTGGCAGGGGATGTTCGACGTTTTCTTCGACCAGGCGATCGGGGAGAAGGTGGCCCAGCGGGCCCGGCTTGGGATTGCCGAAGCGCTGGAAAAGCAACTGTCCCGATCCTCGAGCGTGGGTAGGTCGCGCGCCGATGCGTCGGGCCCTGCTGAGCGCCAAGCCGTGCTGGATGGTCGGGGACCGTCGGGTGGTTCGCCGAAGGCCAAAGGTTTCAAGGAGCTGGACGATATTGTGAGTGTGGCGGCCCGCGCGCAAGGGATTGACGCTGACCTGATCCGCGCGGTGATCGATGTGGAATCGGGCGGCAACCCGCGGGCTGTTTCGCCGAAAGGGGCCATCGGTCTGATGCAGTTGATGCCGGACACCGCCCGGGAAGTGGGTGTGGAGAATCCGTTCGATCCAGTGCAGAACGTGCTGGGAGGGGCTCGCTACCTGCGGCGGCTACTGGATCACTTCGAAGGCGACCTCCGGCTCGCGCTGGCGGCTTACAACTCGGGTCCCGCGGCTGTTCGCCGGCACGGGGGCGTGCCCCCATTTCGCGAGACGGTGCGATACGTGGAGAAAGTTCTGAGTCGGTACCAGACCCTCAAGAGGCTGGCGTCCTTGGGAATGGGCGACAGAGCCAGTTCGTGAGGCAGGAATGGCGCGACTGGCCAGGGGTACGCGAACGAAGGGGAGCGGCCAGGTCTGCGTTCAGTCGGTGAGTTTCCTACGGGCTGCGAAATCCGGATACGACGATGGATCAACAGACTGCGGAATTTCGGACCGAAGCAACCGCCGTGGAATCCCTGGGTGACCTCGGATTCGCGCTGGAATGGATGCGGCTGTCCGGTTTGCTGCGTAGACAGGGCGATTTGATGCGGCACCTGCTGTACCTACTGCTGCGCCAGCGGGAGACGATCGCCCTGATGAACTTCAGCGAGTTTCAGAAGGTGGCCCTGGATCAGATCCAGCTGCTGGAGGAGCTCGACAACGTGCGAAAGGCCGTGGAGGAGCAGATCGCTCTCCTGAGCGCTGCACTCTTGCCGGACGGCGAGCCGAGCCTCGGCAGGTTGCTCCCATTCGCTCCGGAGAAGACCCGCGCCGGGCTGGAGGAGGCACGGGGCAGGATTGAACGTCTCGCGGTGGAGATCCAGCGGATCAGTCG
>CAYXFI010000302.1:0-5235 GCA_964464205.1 uncultured Cytophagia bacterium | reverse complement strand
GTTTCGATGAATCCGAAGTCGTTGATCCGGGCGTAGGTGGTCAGCGAAGAAATCAGACCGATGTTGGGACCTTCCGGCGTCTCGATGGGACAGAGGCGACCGTAGTGGGTGTAGTGGACGTCGCGCACCTCGAAGCCCGCTCGCTCGCGCGTCAGGCCGCCCGGGCCCAGCGCCGACACTCGGCGTTTGTGCGTCAGCTCAGCCAGCGGGTTGGTCTGGTCCATGAACTGGCTCAGCTGGCTGGTGCCGAAGAACGTGTTCAGCACCGACACGATGGTGCGCGCGTTCACCAGCTCGCTCGGCGTCAGGCTCTCGCTATCGCGCAGATTCATCCGCTCTTTGATGGTCCGGGCCATGCGTGTGAACGCCAGGCTCATCTGCGCCGAGAGCTGCTCGCCCACTGTGCGCACGCGCCGGTTGCCCAGATGGTCCACGTCGTCGGCGCTGCGCAGGCCATTGCGCATCTCAATCAAATAGCGCACGACGCCGATGATGTCCTCCGGCGTCAGAACGGTGGTCTCCTGAGGCACGTTCAGCCCGAGCTTCCGGTTGATCCGGTAGCGTCCGACCACGCCCAGGTCGTACCGCTTCGGGCTGAAGAAAAGCCGCTCGATCAGCTGCCGAGCGGTGTCCAGATCCGGCGGGTCTCCGGAGCGGAGCTGTCGGTAGATGAATTCCAGCGCCTCTTCGCGCGAATGCGTGGGATCTTTCCGCAGGGTATTGCCGATGATGTTCGGTTCGCCGGTCTGGAACAGCCGCATCAACGGCACTTCCTTGATCCCGGCCTCCGACAGGCGACTGAGGGTCTCCTCGGTGACCTCCTGCTCGTACTCCATCAGGAGCTCGCCGGTGTCCATGTTGATGATGTCGCCCGCCACCTGCCGGCCGATGAGCTCTCCCCCGTCGCCGGGTTCCAGCGGAGTCTTCTCCACGAGGCCGAAGAGCTCGAGGATCTCCTCATCGCTCGAGTAGCCCAGCGCGCGGAGCAGGGTGGTGACCGGGAACTTGCGCCTCCGGTCGATGTAGACGTACATCACGTCGTTGATGTCGGTGACGAACTCCACCCACGACCCCCGCAGAGGGATGATGCGGCCGGAGTAGACCTTCAAGCCGCTGGGGTGCTGCAGCTCATCGAAGAAGACCCCCGGGGAACGGTGTAGCTGGCTGACGATGATCCGTTCGGCCCCGTTGATGATGAACGTCCCCCGCTCGGTCATGTACGGGATGTTCCCCAGATACACGACCTGTTCGATGGTGTCCGCGTGGGAACCGTACTCATCCTTGATCGTGAGCCGTAGCTTGGCCTTGAGCGTGGCCGCGTACGTCATGCCCCGCTCGCGGCACTCGTCCACGTCGTACTTCGGCTTCTCGACGTAGTACTCCACGAATTCAAGGATGAAGTTCTCCCGGCTGTCCGCAATGGGGAACGTGTTGAGGAACACTTCCTGCAGTCCCTTCGGCTCCCGCTTGTCGGGAGGCACATTGGGCTGCAGGAATTCCTCGAAGGACTTGAGCTGGACTTCCAGCAAGTCCGGCAGTTCGAGAACCGGTTTCAACCGGGCGAACGATTTCCTCGGCGTTACTGTTGCCATATGGAGATCAACTCCCCGAAATCAAATGTGAAACTTCCCAGTTTCTCGGGGCCAGCAGGCAACTTACTTCAATTCCACGCTGGCGCCCGCTTCTTCGAGCTGCTTCTTGATCTGCTCGGCCTCGTCCTTCGAAACGCCTTCCTTCACCGTGCTCGGAGCGCTGTCCACCAGCTCCTTCGCCTCTTTGAGCCCCAGGTTGGTGATCTGCCGGATCACCTTGATCACCGGGATCTTGTTGCTGCCCGCGCTGGTGAGCACCACGGTGAACTCGGTCTTCTCCTCTTCCGCAGGCGCTGCCGCAACCGCACCCGCCGCCGGAGCTGCGGCTACCGCCGCAACCGGAGCCTGAGCGGAGACTCCGAACTTCTCCTCCAGGGTCTTCACCAGCTCCGCCAGTTCCAGCACAGTCAGACCTTCGATGGCCTCAACGATGCCGTCCAGTTTGCTTTCTGCTGTTTTCGCGCTCATTTTGACCGTCGCCTCTCCTTTTGTCCCCTTGACCTGCTTCCTCTACCACTTTCAAACAGAGAATGTTTGCTTGCTCACGCGCTCTTCTCTTTCTGTTCTTTGATCGCCTGCAACGCGTACACCAGCTTGGCCAGGAGCCCGTTCAACGTCCACACCAACCCCGCGATGGGCGCGTTCAATTGCCCGAGCAACCGGGCCACAAGCTCATTGCGGGACGGCAGATCAGCCAGCTTCTCCGTCTGCTCCGCGTCGAACACCTGACCGTCCACCAGGCTCGCTTTGAAGCGCAGTTTCTGCCGCTCCTTGGCGAAGTCCCGTAGAATCCGGGCCGGTGTAATCGGATCGTCGAAGCCAAAAACGAGCCCCGTCGGGCCCTCCAGATACGGGTCCAACTTGCCCTCGTAGCCGGCCTGTTGCAGCGCGATTTTCGTCAGCGTGTTCTTGGCAACGCGGTACAGCACGTTCTCTTTGCGGAGCCGCACGCGGAGATCGTTCATCTCCTCCACGGTCAAACCCGTGAAATCCGTCAGGTAGATTCCCTTCGCTTCGCGGATCCGCTCGGAGAGATATTCGACCTCTTCGATCTTCTTGGGTGTAGGCATCGCTTCGCGTCCTCGTTTCCCTCGTGCTACCAGTCCTGCGCCCGATCAGCGGAGTTCCGTGAGCAATTGATTGCGATCGACCCGAATACCTGGGCCCATCGTGCTCGAGACCGTGACACTGCGCACGTACTGCCCCTTGGCAGCCGGTGGACGCAAACGCAACACGGCGTCCATGAACGCCTTGGCGTTCTCGACCAGCTTCTCGGTGTCGAAAGAAACCTTGCCGATCGGCACGTGCAGAATTCCGTAGCGATCCACCCGGAAGTCGATCCGACCCGCCTTCACTTCCTTCACGGCCTCTTTGACGTTCATCGTCACCGTGCCGCTCTTGGGGTTCGGCATCAGGCCGCGCGGACCCAGAATTCGCCCCAGCTTGCCGACCTGGGGCATCACGTCGGGCGTGGCGATGACCACGTCAAAATCCAGCCAGCCGTTCTGGATTTTCTGGATGTACTCCTCGAACCCCGCGTAGTCTGCACCGGCTTCTTCCGCCTCTTTTTCCTTGGGCCCCTTGGTCAACACCAGTACACGCACGGGCTTGCCCGTCCCGTGCGGAAGCGTCACCGTGCCGCGCACTTGCTGATCCGCATGCCGGGGATCCACCCCCAGTCGGACGTGCATTTCCACCGTCTCATCGAATTTGGCCGTCGCCGTTTCCTTCACCAGCCGGATGGCTTCCTCCAGCGGGTACTCGCGCGTGCGATCGACCTTGTCTCTGACTTCCTGGTAGCGCTTACTTCGCTTCATCCTCGCTCACCTGTCGTTCAGCGGGTTCGTACCCTCCGACATTCGAAAGCTCGTCAACCCTCCACCAGGATGCCCATGCTCCTCGCGGTCCCTTCGATCATGCGCATCGCGGCTTCCAGGTCCTTCGCGTTCAGGTCCGCCATCTTGGTCTCGGCGATCTGGCGGATCTGCTCGCGCGTCACCTTCCCCACCTTCACGCGATTCGGCTCCCCACTGCCCTTCTCAATGCCCGCTGCTTTCTTGAGCAACACAGAAGCGGGCGGTGTCTTGGTGATGAACGTGAACGAACGGTCCGCGTAGACCGTGATCACCACCGGGATGATCAGACCCGCCTTATCCTGGGTACGGGCGTTGAACGCTTTGCAGAACTCCATGATGTTCACGCCGTGCTGCCCCAGGGCGGGACCCACCGGCGGTGCTGGTGTCGCTTGTCCGGCCGGAATCTGCAGTTTTATCGTGGCAATGACCTTCTTCGCCATCGACCGCCACCCTTACTTTTCCAGTTCCACCTGCAAAAAGTCCAGTTCCACAGGAGTGGCCCGCCCGAAAATGCTCACCATCACCTTCACTTTGTTCTTCTCTTCGTTCACCTCTTCCACGTAGCCGGTGAAGTCGGTGAACGGGCCATCCACCACTCGCACGGGATCGCCCACGCGGAACGGCACGGCCATCGCCGCACGTTCTCTCGTACGGTCCACGCGGCCCAGAATCCGTTCCACTTCATGAGGCTGGAGCGGCACCGGGCGATTCTTGGCTCCCACGAAATTCGTCACACCCGGTACGTTCAATACGAGGTGTTGCGTTTCCTTGTCCAGTACCATGTTGATCAGGATGTAGCCGGGAAAGAACACCCTCGTACGGGTGCGCTTCTTCCCTTCCCGCATTTCGGTGATCTGCTCAGCGGGAACCAGAATCTCACCGAACTTGTGTTCGAGGCCGTGAGTGCGGATCTCGTTCTCCAGGTACGCTTTCACCTTCTGCTCGTGCCCCGAGAGCACGTGGACGGCGTACCATTTCTTCTCAAGCTCCGGTGCCTCTTCCCGTTTCTCCTCCGTTACCCCAAGTTCTTCCGCTTTTTTCGTCGCCTCTTTCTGGGTCAAAGCAAGATCACCTCTCTTTACGCGGCAAGCGCCCATTGCGTACAGGCACGGGCGCGTAGATCACATCCCAGCTCGTTTTTTTCGACTACCCGCGGTGCTCAGTAGATGATCCGAATGATCTGGGTGAGGATCTGATCCGTGACAAAAATGAACAGAGCGAAGAACAGGGAGAACAGAAGGACCACAATCGTCGACTCACGCACTTCGTCTTTTGTGGGCCAACTGACCCGGTCCATCTCCTGACGCACTTCCCGCAGGAACTTGATCGCTTTGTTGATCATCGACAGCGCCCTCGATTGTGCAGAGCCTCGCCCCTGGTCAAGGCATAAAAGAGCAGGCCCGGAGGGACTCGAACCCCCAACCGCCGGATTTGGAGTCCGGTGCTCTAGCCAATTGAGCTACGGGCCTGTTCCTGAGCAATCCGGTGGCGGGACACTGGTCCCGCCACCCTATGTCCACTACCTCGTCTCCCTGTGAAGGGTGTGTTTGTTACACCACTTGCAGTATTTCCGAACCTCCAGACGGCTCGGGTGCTTGCGGCGGTTCTTCGTGGTCGTGTAGTTGCGCCGCTTGCACTCCGTACACTCCAGTGTGATGATCTCGCGCATGGAAGTCTATCCGATTTCCTTAGCTCCGAGCCGGAACCCTATTCCAGGATCTTCGTCACAACGCCGGCGCCGACCGTCCGACCACCCTCGCGAATCGCAAACCGCAAACCCTCCTCCA
>CAYXFI010000301.1:0-5240 GCA_964464205.1 uncultured Cytophagia bacterium | reverse complement strand
ACCGCCTCTGGGTCGTTCAAGCTGAAGGCATCTGCCGCTACTCGCCGGAGTCGGGCAAGGATCGTCTCGCAGGCGATCCGCGTCGCATGCCCGTTCATGTCCGCGCCGGTGCTGGCGGCCGTGGGCGACATGTTGGCAATCCTGGTGGTGTTGGTGAACTCGATGCGGATCCTGCCGGGGTCGATCGACAGAGTACGTGCGGCAATGTGGGCGATTTTGGTCTTCACCCCCTGGCCCATCTCCACCGCGCCCGTCGTGATGCTCACGCTCCCGTCCGTGTACACGTGTACCAGAGCGCTGGCCTGGTTGAGGAAGGTCGCAGTGAAAGAGATCCCGAAGCACAGGGGCACAACCGCGACTCCCTTCTTTTCAAACGAATTCCGCGCGTTGAACTCCCGTACGCGCGCGCGGACTTCCGACACGCGGTAGCGCGAGTGCAGTTCCTCCCAGCACAGTTCAGCGCGGCAGCGCGTGGCACGCATTCCGTAGAGGAAGGGGTCGCCTTCTCGCAACAGGTTCTTGCGCTGCAGCTCGGCAGGGTCAACACCCAGCTTCTCGGCAGCTTTGTACACGGCCGATTCGATCGTGAACATCGCTTGCGGTGTGCCGAAGCCTCGAAAGGCTGTGTTGGGCGGAAGGTTCGTTCGACAGCAGATGCCCGTGACTTTCACGTTCGGGATGAAATAGCTTGCCGTTGCGTGAAACAGGCTACGCTCCATCACGGCCGTGGAGAGGTCGGCCGTGGCCCCGGAGTTCTGGTAGAAGGTCACTTCGTACGCCAGGAACTTACCCTCCCGCGTCAATCCCAGCTTGAAATCGGCCGAATAGGGGTGCCGCTTGCCCGTCATCCGGATGTCTTCGTCCCGACGCAGGGTGAGCTTGACGGGCCTGCGGAGCGCACGGGCGGCAAGGGCCGCAAGGCATGCCCACCGGGTGCCCTGATCCTCCTTGCCGCCAAATGCACCGCCCAGTCGAGGTACCTCCACCTCCACCAGGTGCATGGGCAGACCGAGTACGCCCGCTACGATGCGCTGCACCGCCGAGGCAGACTGGGTGGCAGAATACAGTTTCACACCACCGTTCTCGGTGGGGATGGCAAGGGAACTCTGTGTCTCCAGGTAGGCGTGCTCCTGAGCCCCCGTGTCCACTCGTCCCTCAACGATCAAATCGCACTCGGCCCACGCCGCGTCGACGTCCCCGAGCGTCAGTGTTCGTGGAGGGGCGATGAGCTGACCTCTCTTCCAGGCCTCGCGCGGGTCCAGAATCGGGGATTTCTCCTCAATCTGGAGGTCAATGAGCGGCAAGGCCCTGCGCGCCAGGTCGGGAGTCTCGCCCACCACCACTGCCACCGTTTCGCCCACGTACTGGACGACTTCTTCGGCCAGCAGTGGCTCGTCCTGGATGATGTTGCCGATCTGGTTTTGGCCCGGAATGTCGCGAGCCGTGAGGACCAACAGGATCCCAGGCTGCCGGGTCGCCTGCGTGACGTCCAAACGCACGATTCGACCATGCGCTACCGGAGAAGAGAGCACCGCGGCGTGCACGGTGCCGTTGGGCAGAGACAAATCGTCCGTGAACACGGATTCCCCCCGGACGTGCAGCGGGGAATCAATGTGCTTCATCATCCCAGCTCCAACCCGTTTGATTGTTCCACACAAGTCAACGCCTGCAGACTTCCAACGCAGCGCGCGGTGAGGACCGTTCGCTCTGGGAAACGGCTGGTTCTGCTCCACGCTGGCCGATCAGGACGTTCTCCGTCGCCGCCATTCCTCGAGGATCCCTCTCACCTCGGACGGGCGGAGGAGACCCATCGTCAGGAAATGGGCCAACATGAGTTGGCGGAGGAGCAAACGCTTGTACGCCGCCGAGCCGCGCACGTCGTCGATGGGATGAATCTCCGCCAGGGCGGTTTCCGTGGCCTGTTTCAGCACGTCTGCCGTCGGCTCCTTTCCGACCAGGAACCGGCAAGCCTCCTGCAGATACAGCGGGATCGGCGCGACACCGCCAGCCGACAGGCCACAGCGCACGACCCGTCCGTCGTCTCCAAGCTCAATCAGCGCCGCCGAGTTGACTGTCGCGATGTCCAAGTGCCGCCTTTTCGAGACCTTCTCGAAATTCACGTAGTGCCGCCCCCTCGGAATGGCGAATTCGACGCGTTGGAGAAGTTCCCCGGGCACCAGATCAACCTGCTTGTACCCCTTGAAGAACTCGCGCAGCGGCACCGCACGCTCTCCGTCGGCGGATCGGATGAGAAGCTTCGCGTCCAGTGCCAGCAACAGAATGGTCAGATCACCGATGGGTGAAGCGTTGACGATGTTGCCGCCTACCGTTGCGCGATCACGGACGGGTGTGGACGCGACCAGCTCGAGCCACTCGGGAAGTCGAGGGAGGATTCTGCGCAACTCCAAAGAAGCCCGGACGTCCGAGATGGTGGCTCCCGCCCCAATGTAGCAGGTGGTGTCGGTGCACCCGATCTCCGTCAGATCCGCATGCGACTCGCTCACAAAGAAGAGGGATCTCTTCCGTAGCTCTTCGGGCCGCTGAACGAAAAGGTCCGTCCCGCCCGCCACGATGAGAGCAGAAGCCTGCGGGGCCTTACCGGTGGGAAGAACCTGCAATCGCCTTGCGATTTCGGGGAAATAGGGCGGCAGCACCTGTTCTTCCACCAGGGCCTCGATGCGGGCGAAAGTGGACGGCGGCGAACCGGTGAGCACTGCCGTCATTCGCTCCGTCAGGCGGAACGCCGCCCGTTTGATGGCGGCGTATCCCGTGCAGCGGCAAAGGTTCCCGTCCACAGCCTGAATGGCCTGGCGCGGGTCGGCACGATCCGCATTCAGCAGAAAGCTCGTCAGCGAGATCACGATGCCCGGCATGCAGTAGCCGCACTGAGGTGCTCCCTCGTCCACCAGAGTTTGCTGGACAGGACCGGCAGTGCCGTTGCCCAAGCCCTCGATGGTGACCAGGTGCCTTCCGGAAAGCTCGCCGATCGGCAGCAGACACGAGGGAACGGCTCGGTAGCGCGGACCTTCCCCCCGCATTTCGCCGAGAAGAACCATGCAGGCACCGCAGTCGCCTTCGCGGCACCCTTCTTTCGTCCCAGTAAGCCTCAGGTGCTGCCGAAGGAAGTCCAGCACCCGAAGCCCGGCGGGCAGGTCCGTCCGCATATGCTGCGCGTTGAGAAAGAAGGAAATGCCCGTGTGTTCGGCCATCCGCCGCCTCCTCAGTTTGTGCCGAAAACGACCAGAGCTGGCCGACGCGCTGAAAGGCCGGAGCAGTTCGATTTCCCCCCGCCGGTTCACGAGACTCGCGAAGAGGCTGTAGGTCTGCCGCAGCGATCGCAGGCCACAGACAGCAACCAGCGCGCACCCAGTTGGCGCCCGCAGATCTGTCACCTCATCCCGAATCCCCTCTGGCCCCAGTCGACGCACGTAATGCGTGTCCCGTGGAAGGGCCGCACGACCCGTTGCGTCCGGCACGCAGACAGGGGCGAGACCACTTCTACGGCCGGCGTGGCTGCTTCCCACTCGCCCAAACTGCAATCGTCGTCACCGCGTCGCTGCGGCTCGTCTCGCTTCCTGGGGCTCCCTGCGGGTCTCGTCACCCTTGGGCAGGCTTTCTGCGCTGCCCTATCGCGCGGCCCAGCGAAAGCCCCAAAGCCAGAATGAGGGCCAGTCGGATTGCCGTAGCCCAATCCACAGCGGCGGCCTTGTGGACCAACCCGCTGTAGACGTAGGTCGCAGCTGCCGCCACAACGAACACTAGCGGCAGGAGCACGATCATGCTGACTGCGAGTGACTTCATGTGCGCCTCTTCACTTGGACTCACGCGTCACCGAACGCGCTTCGAGAACACGAAGCGCGCAGGCCCCGCCGCATATGTCGGCACCTTGCGGTAGCCGGGGGCCAACCGCACTAAACAGACCCCTCTACGGAAACTACGAAGGGCACCCTCAGCGCCAAAAATCCGCTTGCATTTGGGGGGGCTCTTTGGTATATTTGCCACCGTGAGATCGTGACACGTTTGGACGACGCGAGAAAACTCAAACCCATGGCCCATACAGCTTCTGCGAAAAAGAGGATACGGCAGGCAGAAAAGCGCCGCCTTCGCAACAAGCACTACAAGTCGATGATGAAGACGTACATTAAGAAAGTGCGCACGGCGACCGACCCGGAAAGCGCGGTCGCGGCGTACCGGCAAGCGTCTTCCATCATCGATAAGTTGGTGTCGAAAGGGATCATTCATCGGAACACGGCCGCGAACAAGAAGTCAAGGCTGGCTAAGTTCGTCAATCGCACCTTTCAGGTTCCGGTAAGCTGACAAGACCTACGTCTCGTCTTCAAATGTGAAACCGGGCCGTCGGTCAAGCCGGTAACCCCCCTAACCCCGGTAGACCGCACGTGCCCGGTTTCCTTTTTTGCCGCGCATCCTTTCCGGCGGATGCCAGTTGCTCTCTCGAGCAACGAATAGCTCCCCTCGGGATATTCACTCCCCTCGGTTGACCGGACCTTTTGCGTGCGTCACCTCCACGCCACTGAGGAAGTCGAGGCCCTCCAGCGACGAACGCCAAATCCGCCTTGAATGCGTCGCTTGCACTCGGGTCGACGTTGACGGCAATGTTAACATTCATTCTAAGATGCTGACCGGACCGAAGCTTCGGCGGCAGTCTTGTACCTAACCGATTCTAAAGCTCGGATCGAGCCGCGCCGATGGTCCGAAATAGGCTCGCGCGCCCTGCAGCGGATCCGGAGAATGGGGAAGGTTGCGGCAGGGCAGCGGATCCGGCATCGGACGTAGGTTGGGGCTCAGGTTCGTGCTCAATCGGCGGGGCCGGCGAGGAAGCGAGCTCCGACACCCATTTTCTTCTGAGCAGGAACGCGCTCGCTTGGGAAGAAACTTCGCCCGGCGAGAGTTGCTCTTTGAACCAGACGCGCTCAAAGGATCTCGCACCGTAAGTTAGGCCAGAGTTTCCGTCCTCGGCAAAGTGGACAATCTTCCGATCTAAGGCCAGGTAGGCATGTGGGATGATCCTGGAGCTTATCTGTTCAGGCTGGATAGCAAACTTCGTTTGGGGCTGAACTCCGATTTGCCCAGACTGTTCCTGCAATAGCACGATCTCGTTCCGCGGCTCCATGCTTCATTCTATAAACCGTGGCCCGCTCCGGATGCGCCCCGGCTGGACAACCACAAACCGGCCCAAAAGATCCTCCCGGCGATCGCGCGCCAGTCGTACCACAGCATTC
>CAYXFI010000300.1:0-5263 GCA_964464205.1 uncultured Cytophagia bacterium | reverse complement strand
CGGTGTTTGTGCTAGCGGCTAGTCCGGTATAGGGGTGTTCAAATGGCCGGTGCGGGCAAGACTCTGAAACCTCTGGTGTCTCTCGTCGTTGTCGCCGGGGTTTCGTGTGGGTATGCCGGCGATACTTTCTTCATCGCCGCTGGGGCCAACGGGTCTCTCTTCTACAACCGAAGCTCCAAACCGCTCTTAGGCTACTCCTTTTCCTTTGGGCGGGACTGGAAGGTACATTCGCTCACCACTTGTTCGTTTGAGATCGTGTGGTTGTACCGTGGTACGCGGGAGGGTAATCGCTCAATCTACGGTTCCACCTACATCACCTGGGCAAACATTAACTGGCGGGTGGGTTATGTGGCACTCCCGTTGCTCTTCAGGTTCTACTATCCCCCAGAACGGAGGTTGCCGTTCTATGTCGTAATGGGCGTGACTCCGTGTTTGGCCGTTCATGACGGCACCAAGTCTGAAAGAATTCGGAGGATCGACTTGACCGGACCCCGTCCGAGTGCGCCCGAAGAGGCGGACTACGTAGCAAGTCTGGTGGACAGTCCGCTGGAATCTCTACTTTCAAACTCGGCTTTGGGCTGCAGTATTGGGCTCGGGGTGAAGGTGGGTCGCGGTTCCGTGGAGTTTCGAGTCCTAGCTGACGTGCTCGGTAGTCTGCACAATCTGCACGGGTACACCGGAGCTCGTCGGAAGTTCGTCACGTCTCAGGTGTTGTACCGTTTCCGGCTGTGAGCTGAACGTTTGGGAGGAACGCAATGCGTGGGAAGATGATCCTTGCCAGTTCGATTGTCTGCATTTCCTACATCTACGGCGTGCAAAATGGGGTCGGGCAGAGTGAGCTGACGGTGCGCTCGCAGACACCAGAAAAGACCTTGACAAAGTCGGGGGTGGTAGATTCCCGCTGAAGTTGAGCGGTGGGCAGGGAGGCCCGCTGGGGAAGAGAGGGTAACCGAGGGGCAGCGGAGCCGAGAGTCATGTTCGGCTGGGGTGGTTTTGTGGTAAGCGCTCGGGGAAGAAGATGCGGAGTGCGCAGCGGAACAGGGAAAGCCCGGCTTCCGTCCGTGAGGTGTGTGCGGACGGGGGTCGGGTTTTTGCATTGGGGCAGGGGGCGCCAACCGCGAACGCAGCGAGGAGTTCTTCACACGCGCATGCAGACGCACTCCTCGGGGAATCTAGGTCCCTTGAGCTTCCTGGGACTAGCCCTTCATCTTCCCCCGTACGACCACGATTTCCATCTTTCCCCGGGCCGCGACGCTGCTCGCTGCCAGTAGGGTCCCGTCGCGAAGCTGGAGGACCGAGTTCCACCAGTAGCCCCGGTCGCCGGAGAGAATCGGACGTGGCTCGGACCAGGTTTGTCCTGCATCGAAGCTCTGTACGTATTTCAAATCGGGCGCGAAGACGGACTCCTCGATCGGCCTGTCCTCGTTGGTCTGGAAGGTGACGAGCAGGCTCCCGTCTCTCAGTAGAATGCCGAAAGGCGCGTTGGCCTCTCTGGAAGCGTCGGCGGGCTTGTACACGAGGGCGCGTTCTCCCCAAGTCTTGCCCCCGTCGCGGCTGCGCACGAGCTTCACGACGAAGGGATTGGCCTCATCGGTGGCTTCGAAGAAGCAAAGCCACTGGCCGTCGGGCGTGACCACCACAGATGCCATGCCGTCCCGCGATTGGGGCGCACTGGCCACGACCCGTTCCGGGCCCCAGCTTCTTCCGCCGTCGGTGGAGGTGCGCATGGCCACCACTTGAGGGAAATCCGGCTGATGGGCCTCGCTGGAATAGAAGACGTGGAGGGTGTCGTGGCCGGCGGACAGGAGGAAGGGCTCCCAGAGGCCGTGGACGCTTGAGTCCACCACGGACAGGGATGACCAGGTTTGTCCGCGATCACGACTGATGGCCAGGCGTATCCGAAAGGGGTAGCAGCCTACTTCGCGGAAGGCGCAGAGCACGGAGCCGTCGGCTCGTTGGATGAGGTGTGGGTTGGCGCAGTCGCAACCGTTGGCTGCGAACACGGTGGCTCCGACTCCCCAGTTCTGGCCGCCGTCGTGGCTCACGGATACGCGGACCTGCGTATGGGGGCTACCCTCGTTGGTGTCATAAGCGCACAGGAGCGTACCGTCATCCAGCTCCAGCAATCTCGGGTACCAGGCGCCCCCGCTGGTGGGCCGAAAAACCAGGATGGGCTGACTCCATTCGATCTCGGCGAACGCTCCTTCCGGTCCTGTGGGCGACCTGCGGTGGGCACAGCTCGTCAGGCAGAGCCCAACGAGCAGAGCCGGTGGGAGCAAGGTGTAGGCTCTGGCCATGCTGCTCTCCGCTAACGCGTGGTGGGACCATACCGACCTGCTCTTGAGCGTGAGCTTGGTGGACGGCGGCCCCGGTGAGGATGGTCATACCGTCCGGTGCTGCGAGGTCTCTGAACAGCCGGTCGGAAACCATGGCTCCCGATCGTTCCTGCTGGGCATGTTGCTACGCGAACCTCGGCGGACCGCTGAGGCGGGCTTCCGGCTCGGCAACCGAAATGCTCGAAATCCTCCCGTACCAGTCCTACCACGCTTGTTTGGTGACGGCCTCGAACGCGCCGCCGGATCGGGCCGTCGGCCGTCCGTCATTCTGCTTCCCATTGCCGCACGTTTTCCAGTGTCCTCGCAGCAGTCCTTCTCAACTTTGCCCAGGACCGGACCGAATCAGCGACTCAACGCCGTTGTTGCAATGCCTGTAGGGCGCGGTGGTAGCCGGGGACGTCCTCCAGCCGCAGCAGGAGGAGGTAGTTCAGTCCGATGTAGTACGCCGGCGGCGCCATCGTGCGCCTCCGCGGCGAAGGGCCCCGGCCCTCGAAGCTCAGCGTGTGCTTTCCGGCCTCCAGGTCGTGCAGATCGAAACGGACCCAGAGCGGGTCGTGGCCGGAAATGCAGAGATCCATCTCGGGCCCAAGGGGCTTTCCGTCGAGGAACGGCTGGTACCGGGATCCGAACACGGAGTGCGTGATGATGGCGTCCAACCGGTAACGACCGGACTCGGCCACTTCAAAATCGAAGGCGATCTTGGCGTCGGGCACTCCGGGCGAGTAATCGACGCCGATTTCGGTTTTCGCGAGTCCCCGCTCCGGGGTCGCTCGCACCTGCAGTTTCGTCGCAGGCAACACCCGCCAGGGCGGTAGCCGCTCTTCCAGGGGTGGTAGCGGTTCCTCAAACGCGCGAGGGGGCCACTGGTACCAGAAGGCCACGGAGCTGATCCAGTCCGGCCGCTCGATGAACTGCCCGAGGTGCTGACCGGCGTCCGTGTACACACTGCCCCGGTGCTCGATCGTGACCTTGAGGGATTTCTCGAAGGCCACGGGATCGGGGATGTGCCACCGGTACGCACTCACCCGGTCGCCGGGGAAGTAGCCTTCCCACAGGGGCACCCCGTAAAAGGGAGCTGAAAACGTCCGAAATCCCCAGGCATCCCCGAAGTAGTCTTCCGTTCCCGTGCCGCGCAGGCGGGGCAGGCTCTCGCCGTCGATGTAGAAACGTTCATCGCCTTCCCCGAACCAGCCGGTCTCCGTCTGCAGTACGGAGTACACGGTGCCGACGTAGTGGCCCTTTCCCTGCGTTTCGAGGATGGTGTAGTCGCCCGGCTCAGCCGGAGCGGCTTGCCGGTAGCGCGCGTGGAAGTAGAGTACGTCTTCCGGAAGGCGATCCACCTTGCGCCAGTCGATCTGGTAGTAGAAAGAGAGGGTCGGGTAGATTTTGGATTCGTTGGTCACGGTGATTTTCGCACTCTTGCGGAACGGCATTTTCCAGAAGCAGTTGACGGCGCGGCCGTGAGACGAAGTGGCGACGGGGAGGGAGACGAAGTCGACCCGTGCCCCGTGACCGACGCCGAAGAAGTCGCCAAAGGGGACCTCCACGCTTGGCTTTTCGGCGCCGTCCCAGTAAATGCGGAGCACCAGCGAACGTCCGTAGAAGGGGTCCGGAGAGCCGACCGTGGCCCAGATGTGGGTGATCACTCCGGGACCGTCCAGCTCGGCCAACACTAGAGTTTCCCCCGGGGCGATCGAGCGCGCGTCGCCGTTGCTGTTCAAATCGGGGTTGGAGCTGCTCGCACGGTAAGCCTGGGCGGGATGGTAGCGCGTCAGGTCATCCAGGCTCTGTGGCTGCGCGGTCGAGACTAATGCGAAGACGGCGGTGAGTAGTGAGAGTGCTGCGGTTCGCATGATCCCTCCAGTTCGCTGGTTCGTTGTCCACTGGTCGTTGCCGAGGGTTTCGTTCGCTGCGCAGAATCCGGTGGACGCGCCAGGCCGTGCCCGCGGCAGAGTCGGTTTCGCGTATCACCGTGGAACCGGGCTACCGACCTCGGGCGAGCTCGCATCCAGCGTGACGCCCGCCTCCGATCTCGATTCGCACCGATCGGCGTTTCCAAAAGATCTCAAGCTGCGCCCGCTTGCGAAAAGCGCCCGAGGATGTCCCAGTAAGCCCCTCGGTAGCCTCTTTGGATGGCTTCGAGCAATCGCTGGTTCGCATTGTAGTTGTAGTCGCGCTCCGGTCGGTTCGGGTCGAAGAACAGGAAGCGCTGGTCCCCGGACACGAGACGATCCACGAGCTCGAACACGGTCTCTCCGATCTGCGGCTCCAGAAAGAACTCCGGATCGTGCGGGACCCCGCCGCCGACGAGGCCTGACCGCAGCGGCCCGCATTTCACTGCCCTGGAAAGTGGCGTGCCCGGGTAGATCCGTACGCCGATGGAAAGGCCCACGCGGTCCGGGTTCGCGCGTTTGATCAGTTCAATGGTGCGGCGGATGCTCTCGGCCGTCTCTCCGGGTGCACCGATCAGCAGATCGAACATCGTGGCGATGCCCGCTTCTCTGCACCAGCGCGCGATGTCCACCAGGTCCTGCGGACTGTGGTCTCGACCCAGCCGTTTGAGCATGCCCTCGTCGCCGCTGTCCACGCCGAAGTTGATTCCTGCGCAGCCTGCCCGCCGCATCAGGAGCGCCAGCTCACGGGAGAAAGGCCTGGGGCAGCAGTAGGCGTACCAGCGAATGGTTTCGCTCAGGCCCGCCTGGATGATCGCCTGACAGACGGCTTGAGCGTGCTCCAGGTCGAGGTTGAATTCGCTGTCACAGGTGTGGAAGTGGTCAATCCCCTGGTCGACGAGGGCCCGGAGTTCGTCCACAATCTGGTTCGGGGGACGCAGACGCACCTTCCTGCCCTTCGCCACGGGATCAGCACAGTAAACGCAGGTCCGATCGCAGCCTCGCTTCGTTTCGAAGCCGATCTGAGCGCCTTCG